>JAGNPA010000318.1 GCA_017989885.1 Aquabacterium sp. | reverse complement strand
CAGCAGCACCTACGCCAAGCCAGCCATGCTGGCGCAATGGCAGGCAGTATGGGCCGGACAATTGGCGGGTGTCAGGGCGACCAGTTTGAGCCACGCTTGATTTATGCGAATCCTTCACGTTCTCGATCATTCCATCCCCCTGCACAGCGGCTACACGTTTCGCACTGCCGCCCTGCTGCGCGAGCAGCGGGCGCTGGGCTGGCAAACCTTTCACCTCACGTCCCCCAAGCAAGGCGTTACCGAACAGGCCTTGGAGACCGTTGACGACCTCAGCTTCTATCGCACTGCCGCTGCAACGGGCGCGGCATCCGGCCTGCCGTTGCTTGGTCAGTGGCAGCTCATGGGGCAGCTCACGCGCAGGCTGCGCGAGGTGGCCCAGGAGGTGCGGCCAGACATCATTCACGCCCACTCGCCGGTGCTCAACGCCGTGCCCGCCATTCGCGTGGGGCGCGAACTGGGGCTGCCCGTGGTGTACGAGATTCGCGCCTTCTGGGAAGACGCGGCCGTCGATCATGGCACCACCCGTGAAGGCAGCGCGCGCTACCGCCTCACGCGTGCCCTGGAGACCTGGGCCATCCGCAAGGCCGACCATGTATTCACGATCTGCGAGGGCCTGCGCTCCGATATTGCTGGTCGTGGCGTCGATCCCGCCAAGGTGACTGTCATTCCCAACGCTGTCGATACCCAGGCCTTCCAGGCATCGCAGGCGCCCGACCCCGCCTTGAAGCGGTCTTTGAACCTCGATGGCAAGCTGGTTCTGGGCTTTGTCGGTTCGTTCTACGCCTACGAAGGGTTGGACTTGCTGATCCAGGCCTTGCCGGCGATCCTGCGGGCCAATCCCGCCGTGGCCTTGCTGCTGGTTGGCGGTGGGCCTGAGGACGCGCGCCTGCGCGAGCAGGTATCTCGCCTGCAACTCGACGCCCATGTGGTGTTTACCGGGCGTGTGCCGCACAAGCAGGTCAGCCGCTACTACGACCTGATCGACGTGCTGGCCTATCCGCGCCATTCCATGCGGTTGACCGAACTGGTCACGCCGCTCAAGCCGCTGGAAGCCATGGCGCAGCAAAAGCTCTTTGTCGCATCCGCAGTCGGGGGGCATAAAGAGCTGGTGGAGCACATGAAGACCGGCGTGCTTTTTGAAGCCGGCAACAAGGATGCGTTGGCACAGGCTCTGCTGGACCTGCTGAACCACAGGCAGGCCTGGCCCGCTCTCAAGGCCAACGGCCGGGCATTTGTCGAGTCGGTACGCAACTGGCGCAACAGCGTCGCCAACTACAAACCCGTGTATGAACGGATCACGCAGAAGAAGGTGCAAGCATGAAGGTGATGGTGGTGTTTGGAACCCGGCCCGAGGCCATCAAGATGGCCCCGCTGGTCAAGGCCCTGCAGCAGGCAGCGCCTGCGTTACAGACAGTGGTGTGCGTCACCGCGCAGCACCGCGAAATGCTCGACCAGGTGCTGCGCCTGTTCGACCTGCAGCCCGAGTACGACCTGAACGTGATGAAGCCAGGGCAGGATCTGTTCGACATCACCACCCAGATCCTCACGGGGCTAAAACCCGTGCTGGCGGCCGAGCAGCCCGATCTGGTGCTGGTGCATGGCGATACGTCCACCACCCTGGCGGCCAGCCTGGCCGCGTACTACACGCGGGCCAAGGTGGGGCATGTAGAGGCCGGCCTGCGCACCAATAACAAGTGGGCCCCGTTCCCCGAGGAAATGAACCGCCGCCTGACTGGCGCCATGACCGACGTCCACTTCGCCCCCACGGCAACGGCCAAGGCCAACCTGCTGCGCGAAGGCGTCTCTGCCGACGCCATCCACGTCACCGGCAACACCGTGATTGATGCCCTCTTGGCCGTGGTGGACAAGCTGCGTGCAGACGCGGAGCTGCGCCAGCGCCTGGACAAGGAGTTCTCGTTTCTCGACCCCAACCGCCGCCTCATCCTGGTTACGGGCCATCGCCGGGAGAATTTTGGCGAAGGCTTCCAGAACATCTGCCACGCATTGGCAGACATTGCCTCCGCCCACCCAGACGTGCAAGTGCTGTACCCGGTACACCTCAACCCCAATGTGCGCCAGCCCGTGCACGACATCCTGGCGGCGCGTCAGCTTGATAACGTCCACCTCATCGACCCCGTGGACTATCTGCCGTTTGTTTACCTGATGGACAGGGCGCATCTCATCATCACCGACTCGGGCGGTGTGCAGGAAGAGGCGCCCTCGCTGGGCAAGCCCGTGCTCGTGATGCGCGAAACCACCGAACGGCCCGAGGCTGTTGAGGCCGGCACGGTGCGCCTGGTAGGCACGAATCGGCAAAAGCTCGTGGCCGAGGCAGAGCGCCTGCTGGCCGACCCAGCTGCCTATGCGGCCATGGCACAGGCACACAACCCCTATGGAGACGGCCAGGCCTCGCAACGCATTGTCAAAACACTATTAAATTTGAAGAACAAGGAGTAATGCCATGGCGCGCGAACTGCAAAAAATTATCGTAATGGGCCTGGGCTACATTGGTCTGCCAACGGCCTCCATGCTGGCCACCAAGGGCCACCAGGTGCTTGGCGTCGATGTCAACGCACAGGCCGTTGACATCATCAATTCGGGCCGCATCCACATCGTCGAACCAGACCTGGACATCCTCGTCAAGTCGGCAGTCAACAGCGGCAACCTGAAGGCGTCCCTGACGCCCGAGGAGGGCGACACGTTCATCCTGGCGGTGCCCACGCCATTCAAAGAGGTGGACGGCAACCCCAAGGCGCCCGACCTGGCCTATATCGAGACCGCCACGCGTGCCATTGCACCGTATTTGCGCGAAGACAATCTGGTCATTCTGGAATCCACCTCGCCCGTGGGCACCACCGAGCGCGTGCAAGAAATCATTGTTGCCATGCGCCCTGAACTGGCTGGCAAGATCCACACGGCGCATTGCCCCGAGCGTGTCTTGCCTGGGCAAATCCTGCGCGAGCTGGTGGATAACGACCGCATCATCGGCGGCACCACCAAGGCCGCAGTGGCAAAGGCCAAGGCGCTCTACAAGACCTTTTGCAACGGCGCCATTCTGGAGACCGACAGCCGCACGGCAGAAATGTCCAAGCTGGTCGAAAACTCCTTCCGTGACGTGAACATCGCGTTTGCGAACGAGTTGTCCGTCATCTGCGACCACCTGGGCATCAACGTCTGGGAGGCCATTGCCCTGGCCAACCGCCACCCGCGCGTGAACATCCTGCAGCC
>JAGNPA010000317.1 GCA_017989885.1 Aquabacterium sp. | reverse complement strand
TATGTAATCGAATTGCATGTGGCCGATCAGTTGAACAGCCGCTCGATGAACGAGCGCAGGGTGTCTTCCACGTTGGGCTCGGAAGCGCCAGGAACTGGCGGTGTCGGGATCAGGCTGCGGTCGATCGGGGTTTCGTCCAAGCCGAGTTCGCCCAGGAAGCCACCCTCGGCCCATTCGTTGTACCGCCATCCTGTGGGCAGGCTCACCACGCCTTCTGGTGGGCTCAGGGTGCGCACCGGCTCCCCTCGCAAGGCCGTGCCCATGAACTGGATCCAGGCAGGCAGGGCCAGCGAGCCGCCTGAAGCTTGGGTGCCCAGGCTGCGCGGGGTGTCATAGCCAAACCAGACCACCGCCACCAGATTGGGCTGGAAGCCCGCAAACCAGGCATCGACCACATCGTTCGTGGTCCCGGTCTTGCCGTACAGGTCCGGGCGGCGAAGCTGCGCCTGCGCCTTGGCCGCGGTGCCGCTGCGTGTCACCTCGTTGAGCAGGGTGGACGTCACAAAGGCGTTGCGCGCAGGGATCACGCGCTGGGACTCGTCGGCAGGCGTCAGCTTGGCCTCGAACACCACCTTGCCTTGCCCATCTTGAATGCGCTGAATCAGCACCGGGTTGACCGACAGGCCGCCATTGGCGATGACCGCGTAAGCACCGGCCATCTGCATCACCGTGGTCGATCCGGAGCCCAGGGCCAGTGTCAGGTTGGCGGGCTGCTTGGCCACGTCAAAACCAAAATGACCGGTCCACTGCCGCGCCGCCTCCGGCCCCATCAGCTGTACCAGGCGGATGCTGACCAGGTTCTTGGACTTGGCCAGGGCCGTGTGCAAGGGCATGGGGCCCTCGGCGCTGCCGTCCGCATTGCTTGGCGTCCAGTTGCCGACATCGCTCAGGGGGGCGTCGTTGATCAAGGTCTCCGGCATCACGCCGTTCTCGAGCGCGGCCGAGTACAAGAAGGGCTTGTAGGTCGAGCCGGGCTGACGCCAGCCCTGGGTCACGTGGTTGAACTGATTGCGTTGGAAGTCGAACCCACCCACCAGGGCGCGAATGCGACCATCGTGCGGGTCCATGGCCACCAGGGCACCCTCGGCCTGGGGCCACTGGGTGATCACCCAATCCTGCCCCAGCTGGATCAGACGCACCACCGAGCCGCGCGTCACGCGCTGGTGGGTGCGGGCCTTGGCGCTCAGCCCGGACTGCGCCTGCCGCAGCCCCCGACCGCTCACCACCACCACATCGCCGGAGGCCAGCACCACCGTCACGCGCTTGGGGCTGGCCTGGGTGACGATGCCCACACGCAGGGTTTCGTCGTCGTCATGATCGGCCAGCAACTGGGCCACCGCCGGATCCTGATCGCTCAGGTCGGCCGGCAGATCCTCTTGGGCTTCCGGGCCGCGCCAGGCCAGACGCAGTTCACGGTCGATCAGCGTCTTGCGCACGGCCTTCCAGCCCGCTTGCTGGTCGGCGGCCCGCAGCGTGGTCACCACCTTCATGCCGCTGGTGTAGGTCGATTCGCCATACTGGGCATACACCTGCGCGCGTGCCATCTCGGCCACGTATTCGCCATGCACATCGGCTTCGCCGGGGTTGCGAACGTCGAGCTTTTCGCCTTTGGCAGCGGCGTACACGATGTCGTCGATCACGCCCTCGGCACGCATGCGCGAGAGCACCACCAACTGCCGATCCTTGGCGCGCTTGGGGCTCTTGATCGGGTTGGCATAAGCGGGGTTCTGCGGCAGGCCGGCCAGCATGGCGCACTCGGCCACCGACAACTCCTGGATGGGCTTGCCGAAGTAGGTGCGAGCCGCCTCGGCAAAGCCATAGGTGCGCGCACCCAGGTAGATCTGGTTCATGTAAAGCTCGAGGATCTGGTCCTTGCTCAACTGCTGCTCGATGCGCAGCGACAGCAAGGCTTCCTTGAGCTTGCGCGACAGCGTGCGCTCGCGCGTCAGAAAGAAGGTGCGCGCGACCTGCTGGGTGATGGTGGAGGCCCCTTGCGTGCGGCCCCCGGTGGCGTTGGCCACGATGGCCCGCAACACACCGATCACATCAATGCCCGGGTGTTCGTAAAAGCGCGAATCCTCCACGGCCAGCAGGCTGTCGCGCATCAGCTTGGGGAACTGCTCAATGCGCAGGTACTCCCGCTTCTCATGGCCGAAGCCGCCGATTTCGACCCCGTCGGCGGTGTACACGCGCAGGGGTTGCTTGGGCTTGTAATTGGCCAGACTGCTGGTGTCGGGCAACTGAGGCAAGAGCACAAGGACCGTGGCGCCCAGGGCGAGCGCGCCCGCCAGGGACAGAGCAAGCAGAGCCCACAGGGCACGGCGCAGCCAACGGGTGGCGCCACCGCTCTGGGTCGCAGAATCGGACATACAGCAAGGCCGGCACCCGCAGGCGCCATCAAGTCAGCAAGCGGGCATTATGGCCGCATGCCAGGGCGCCTTTGCAAGGAGATGTGAGCCGGACCATGCCGCCGTGGGCTCAAGACCAGTTCTCCGCCAGCAGGCGACCGTAGTGCACGCCCGGTCGTCCCAACAAGGCCTCGAAGGCCGCTGGCGGGGCCACGTTCGGCTGCTTCAGCAGGTCGACGGCTTCACTGCTCCAGGGGCTGGCCGACACCAGATCGCCGAGCAGGGCGCTCAGCGAGGTCAGCGCATCCGGCAGTCTCAGGACCTTGGCAGGGCGGTGCCCCAGTTGCTGGCGCAGGCTGGCGATGAACTCGCCCAATGGCACCGCTTGCGGCCCCACGCACGCCAGCGGACCCGGCGGCTGGGGATGGGTGCTCAACAGGTTCACCACCGCGTCGGCGAGGTCGGTGACCGCCACGGGCTGTACCTGGGCGTCGATCACCGGTCCGGGCAGCAGGGCCACCGGCAGGCGGGCCAGGTTGACGAACAGGGCGCTGCTGGCGCCACCTTTGCCGAACACGATGCTGGGCCGCAGGATGGTGGCCGACAGCCGGCCAGCACCTACCAGGGCTTGCAGATGCTGTTCGGCGGCCAGTTTGGTTTGCGCATACTGTGTGTCGCTGTGCTCAATGCCCAAGGCGGAAATCTGGATGACCCGGGGGACGCCCGTCTGGGCGCAGGCATCGAACAGGGCCTTCGGGGTGTCGGTGTGCACCGCCGTGATAGGGCGGCTGCCGGTACTGCGCAGGATGCCGACCGCATTGATCACCACGTCCATGTCACGCACGCGCGGCAGCCAATCGGCCACATGCACATCGTGGGTG
>JAGNPA010000040.1 GCA_017989885.1 Aquabacterium sp. | reverse complement strand
GTAGGACTTTGGTCTGACGGATGCCAGCGGCGAACGCCCCCACATCTCCGTCAGTCGATAGAACAGAAGCCGGATGTTGAAGTCCGTCAGGCTGTAGCCGACAAAGAGGACGGAATTGCTCAGTACGTCGTTGCGCAGTTTGATGTCCAGTGGCGTATCGAAGTTCAGCCGTTGGTAGTAGCTGGTCTCGTCGAGGACGATCGACTCGTCGGCTGCGAAATCACCATGGAACTTGATGATCTGTCGGTGACCGTCCCTAACGGCGACCATGTCCGCCACACTGGCAATTCTGTCGTATTTCACGCCGAACTCAGAGTGCGCGATCTCAAGCCAACGGTCGTAGTTGGTGGTGTAGATCCGCGAGAAATTGCCTTGAGTGATCAACCGGTGAATATCGGAGGCCTTGATGTCTGTGGACGGCTTGTGCCACTCCCGGTCCATCCAGCTCCGCAACTCACCGAGTCCGCCTCTTTTCTTCTTGTAGAACTCAGCAAGGGTCTGGTAGTTTCCGTAGGTGGCAAACACTGCAGGGTCATAGCCCAACTCCTTCGCGATCTGCGCGATGAGCTGGCCCCAACTCGGCAAGCCAAGGTTCGCGGATACGCCGGCACCGACAAACAGCATCAGCTTGCCGCTGCGGTGCGCTTCAAGAAGCTCAACTCTCATTTCAAGCCTTTCGTGGCTGTGAGGTGGGCGGCGAACTTATCCAGCGCTTTGCGGCGCATGGAGATGTCGTCCTTGTCTGTGCCCATCTCGGCGAACGTCTTCGTGCTGCCGTTGGGGATGAAGACGCAGTCCCACTGGAAGTCCTCCGGGCCAGCAGGAACACGGGGAACAGTGCCTTCGATGGCACCCTCGAACAGGTGCATCTCCCGCCCGTCGCAGTACCCTAGAACCGTCTTTGCGGTGACCTTGTCATCACCCAGGCCGGCCACTAGGTCAACGAAGCGGTTGGCTTCCAGCCGGTCCCAAAAGATTTGGGTCAAGCCTGCTGGGAGGTCGTTCAATCCGCCGAGGTATAGCCCAGTGTGCTCAACGAACAACGGGCGGCCGATCTCTTGGAACGCCTTGATCAGTTTGTCCCGCACGAGCGCGTGGACATCCTGCGTTTGCAGCTCCTCGATCTTTCTGGATACCGGCACGATGTCCACGCCGACCGGGGTGAGGATGCGTTGCACCTCCGCGATCTTGTGCTTGTTGCCGGACATGAATCGAATCTTCAAGTCAGCCCCTCCATGAATGAAAAGCGTTTGGCGACTTCGTACTGCTGCTGCATGTCGCAGATGGACAGTCCTTCGGCCATGGCTGCACCCTGGTCGTCAGCCAAGCCGCGTTGATGGATCGCGGGGTTGTCGGAGCAAATCACGAACGGTACGCCGTGGCGCTGGAACTCCTGCAGAGGGTGGGCCTCATCGCGGGGAACTGCACCCGTGAGCCGGTTGCTGATCGGGCAGACCTCGACGCAAACCTCCTTGGCGGACAGCAGGTTCAGCAGATCCGGATCCTTGCCGGCGGCCGTACCGTGGCCGATCCGATCCGCCAGGAAGAGCTCCACGGCCGCGCGCACGTTCTCCACGCGACCAGTTTCTCCGGCGTGGATCGTGATGCCGAAGCCGTACCGATCCTTGGCCTTACGGATCATCGCTGGCAGCTCAGCCGGATAGGGCATCTCTTCATCTCCGGCAAGGTCGAGCCCCACGACATCCTTCGGCCGTCCGAGGTCCTCGTAGGCCTGCAAGAGGGTAGCGAGATTAGAGACGCCGTAGTCGCCCCGAGTCACGGTGAGGATCAAGCCACGCCGGATGCCGTGGTGCTGAGCCGCGCTGCCGGTCGATTCGATGAGGCGTTCCAATGCCTGTGCCGGCGTGCAGCTCTGAAGTCCGGTCAGGTACAGAACGCTGCTGCGAAGCTCGACGAAACGCACGGCGTTCTCTGCTAGGCTTGCAAGAACAGCATGTGCAAGGCGATCGAGGTTTGCGCGCTTCTTGGGAAAGAGACGCAGCACCTGCCAAGGCGTGAGGTATTCCACCAGCGATTTGCACGCTGCTAGGCGGGTCATATCCCGCCCAAAATCAAAGCCAGCCGGAAGCGACGTTGCTTCGTCGGCCATGATCTCCTGAATGGTCGACACTGGGATGGCGCCGTTCATGTGCACGTGGAGCTCTCCCCGGTCATGCACGTGCGCTTGCGCTTCGCCGTCGTCTGCGTCGTTGGGCGCGGCCAAAAGCCCTGGGAGATCAAGTTGCTGCTGATTCAATATCCGTCCCTGGATCTTGTTGTGGGCTTCAGCCCGGTTTTTGTGATGCTACCGCTTTATCTGCTGGGCGTGAATTCTCATGGACCCGCTTTTGGCGCTAGCGGTCGGTTTGAAGCTCCGCCAGTCTGAACCGTTGCAAGCTTGCGGCGGGCGCGGCCAAGCGCACCTCAGTCGAGGTCAGTTTCAAATTCGATGAGGTGATCCAGCACCCCATGCGCGGTACAGCAGTCTGGGTCGTTCGGGTAGCGTCCCGAACTAGCGAGCAGTTCTTCGGTCATGCTTCGGCTGGCACGCACCATGATTTGCCACTCAATCAGATAGCCTTTGTCTTCGACGTGTGTTCAGAACCCGCACCCCGACTGATAAGACAGGCCTAATCGCGCCCACCCTCGATTACTTGCAGCACTGGCCGTCGCGGGCGGCTCTGCGCCTGCGCATCACCTACCAGCGCGGTCAGCGCTAAGCCGAAGACCAACTCGTCGAGTTCGTTGACGTGTACGGCAAGTTGATCGGCAATATCGGCGCGCGTCATGCCATCCTCCCGCAGCGCGGCGAACACCTTTTGGAAGACCTGTGACGTCTCCCGGGGCGCACTATTTGGCTCTGACTTCTGGTAGCCACGTTGCGCCATCTCGATGCACAGCGATCTGTAGTGCCACTCATTGACAAGCTTCAGATCTTTCAGCCTGTAGGCAAGCGCTGCGACAGAGACTGTCCAGAACACCTTGTGTGAGACCAGTTGGTCTACGGTGGCCATGACAGGCGCGTTGGCCAGAACGCTTCCCTCCGGCATGAGAAACGCCGATGCAAACTCGTTGGCCTGGCGCTCAGCGTCCTTGACCTTCGGGCCAGCATGACGATGAAGGACCAAGTGCCCGAGTTCATGGGCGGCATCGAAGCGGCTGCGTTCACAGGACTTTATCGTGTTGAGGAACACGAACGGCGTAGACGCATGCCACATGGAGTACGCGTCCACGTGGGCAGTGTCCAGCGACAGTGAGAACACCCGCACGCCACGCGCTTCCAGCAGATGCACCATGTTCTTGATCGGCAACTCGCCGAGACCCCAGATTCGGCGCAATGCGGCTGCAGCCGCAGCAGGGCTGGATTCGTGGCTGAGGTCAGGCAACTGCGCCGCCGGCAACTCGAAGCGCTGCTCGATCCACTCGTTCAGCATGAGCGCGACCGCGCCAGCGCCTAGCGCTGCATCCCGCTGGCCGGCGGTCATCTTCGACATGGACCGGAAGCTGACTACGTCGGGTGTCACCTCCTCTACGTCCGATCCAACAAAAAACTGCACCGGGAAGTGCAGTTGGTCAGCTAGAGCGAGGAGCCGTTCTCTTTCAGGCTTGTACTCTCCGCTCTCATACGCGGTAACCGCCCGCACATCTGCGCCGATGAGCTCAGCCAACTTCCTCTTTGTGAGCCCTCGACGTCGACGAGCAAGGCCTAGGCGGTTCGGGTTGAATTCTGCACCGTAGCTCATGCCTTCCGCCGAACCGCAACGTCGATGTCAGGCTGGCCAGGGGGCGTGATCACCACCTGTTCGCCATCGAGCGGCTGAGCCCGCAAGATGATCCGTTCCTGCCACACGGAAACGCGGCCGTCGCTCCCGACGTCCAGCGGCAACGACAGCTCCGCACGCAACTCGTTCTTCGCGTGGTGTGCCAGCAAGATCCAGGTGGTCACCTTCTCGTCTTCGTCTTGAAGCGGCACGGGCAGTTCCATGCCCGGCAGGTAGAGCTGCAAGCTCCGGTTGATCTCGATGGCGCCCGCGGTGTTCGGTCCCTTTGAAGAGGTCGTCGCAGGCTCAGCATGCGGAATGCCAGTTGCCTCATTGCCGGTGGAGACGATGATCGAGATCGAGCCGTCGGGGCTCACGGTCTTAGGCGAGTTCTGGTCGTTGAAGCGCGTCCAGCCATCTGGCTTCAGCACGTCACGCAGCGTGCGAACAGCTTCGCTCCACGCCGCAATGGGCGGGAACAGCGGGGGGTGATTCTCGGTGCAGTTGGACTTGGCGATGTAGCCAGCCATAACCGCGCGCAACAACGCCGCTTCGCTTAAGCCAAGCTGCTGCAGGCGTGGGAGGACGGAGGTAGGTTCAGCGTGCAGGATCGCGGTCATCATTACTTCCGGAAGTTTAACTACCTGGAATCCTACCACGATTGAGTCAGAAAAAAAGGAAGTTTGACTTCAGACTTTCCTAATATTTGCGAGGGGCTAAGCGATCGCTTGGTGCCATGCTGAAGTACCGCTCTGGGTCGCAACCGGACATTGGATTTTTTGAAGCTTCCCACTTGCCATCCCGCTCTCAACACCCTTGCGGTGCCACCTGCATAGGCCTTCCCCTACGCCCAGCTCTCCCCCAAAGCCTGCGCCTGCTGCAACACCAGCTCCACTGCGGCGTCCTGCTGGTCAGGCGGGTATTTGTACTTGCGCAAGATGCGCTTGACCATCAGGCGCAGGCTGGCCCGCACGCTTTCGCGCTGGCTCCAATCGACGGTGATGTTTTTGCGCAGGTTGTCGGTCAGCTCATGGGCGATTTTTTTCAGCGTTTCGTCGGCCAGCTCTTTGACCGCTGACTCGTTGTTGGCCAAGGCGTCGTAGAAACGCACTTCGTCATCGGTGAGTCCCAGTTGCTCGCCCCGGCTGGCCGCTTCCTTGAACTTCTTGGCCATCTGGATCAGCTCTTCCATCACCTGCGCGGTCTCGATGCTGCGGTTTTGGTAGCGGGCGATGACGTTGCTGAGCAGTTCTGAAAATTTTCGTTTCTGCACCACGTTGGTGGCGAACTTGGATTTGATTTCGCCCTCCAGCAAGCGCTCCAGCAGCTCGATGGCCAGGTTGCGTTCGGGCAGGTTTTTTACTTGCGCCAAAAACTCGTCGTCCAGCAGGCCGATGTTGGGCTTGTCCAAGCCCACGGCATCGAAGATGTCCACCACGCTCTCGCTGACCACCGCCTGGCTGATGATGTGCCGGATGGCCGTTTCGCGCTGCTCGTCGGTTTTCTTCTGGGCCGTGATGTCGCGCTTGGTCAGGATGACTTTGACCGCCTGCAGGAAGGCCACCTCTTCGCGCACCGCCTTGGCTTCGTCCAGAGTGCAGCACAGACTGAAGGCTTTGCTCATGGCCAGTGCCAGGTCGGCAAAGCGCTTTTTGCCATCCCGCTGGCTGTCCTTGCCTTCGGACTCGATGCCCAGCACATGGTTGGCGGCGCCGGCCAGGGTCTTGTGGCCCCCCGTGAGAAAGCCGCTGTAGTCGTAGCCGTGCAGCATGGCGCGCAGCACGTCCATCTTCTCCAGCAGCACCGACAGGGCCTCGTGGGCATCGACAGTGGGTTTGCCACGGCCTTGGCTTGCGGTGTACTCCTTCATCGCCGCCTTGAGCTCGTTGCCGATGCCGATGTAGTCCACCACCAGGCCACCTTGCTTGTCCTTGAACACGCGGTTGACGCGCGCAATGGCCTGCATCAGGTTGTGGCCCTTCATGGGCTTGTCCACGTACATGGTGTGTACGCAGGGGGCGTCAAAGCCAGTGAGCCACATGTCGCGCACGATGACCAGGCGCAGCGGGTCGGCAGGCTCCTTGAAGCGTTTTTCCAGGCGTTTTTTGACTTGGGCGCTGTAGATGTGGGGCCGCAGCAAGGCTTTGTCGCTGGCACTGCCGGTCATCACAATCTTGACGACACCCTTTTCTGGGTCGCTGTCGTGCCAGTCGGGGCGCAGCGCGATGATGGCGTCGTACAGGTGCGCGCAGATGTCGCGGCTCATGGCGACCACCATGGCCTTGCCGTCCTGCGTTTTGTTGCGCTCCTCAAAGTGCTGCACCAGGTCGGCGGCCACGCTGGCCACGCGGGGCGTGGCGCCCACTACCTTCTCCAGCGCTGTCCAGCGGCTCTTGAGCTGGGCCTGGGCACCCTCCTCCTCGTCCTCGGCCAGCTCGTCCACTTCCTCGTCCAGCAAGGCGAGGTCTTCTTCTTTGAGGCGCAGCTTGGCCAGGCGGCTTTCGTAATAGATGGCGACTGTGGCCCCGTCTTCCTTGGCCTGCTGCATGTCGTAGACCGAGATGTACTCGCCAAACACCGCGCGGGTGTCCCGGTCGGTGCTGCTGACCGGCGTGCCGGTGAAGGCCACGAAGGTGGCCTGGGGCAGCGCATCGCGCAGGTGCTGGGCGTAGCCCACCTGGTACTTGGTGGTGTACTCCGGCTCCGCAAAGTCTGCCGTCATGGCTTCGCCCGAGGTCTCACCATCCGCCAAAACCAGCGCCTTGGCGGCACGGCTGAATTTGTTCTTGGTCGTCTTGAGTTTTGCCTCAAAGCCGTACTGGGTGCGGTGCGCCTCGTCGGCAATCACCACGATGTTGCGGCGATCTGAGAGCACCGGGAACATGTCCTCGTCCTCGCCCGGCATGAATTTCTGGATGGTGGCAAACACAATGCCGCCCGAGGGCCGGTTGCTCAGCAGTGCGCGCAGCTCTTGGCGGGTGCCGGCTTGCACCGGCTGCTCACGCAGCAGGTCTTGCGCCAGGCTGAAGACGCCAAACAGCTGGCCGTCCAGGTCGTTCCTGTCGGTGATGACGACGATGGTCGGGTTCTCCATCGCTGGCTCCTGCATCACACGCGCGGCAAAACAGGTCATGGTGATGCTCTTGCCGCTGCCCTGTGTGTGCCAGACCACACCGCCTTTGCCGCGCACATTGGCTTCGCTGCCGGGGCCCGATGCCCGAACCACCTGGTCGATGGCCGAACGCACGGCATGGAACTGGTGGTAGCCAGCGATTTTCTTGACCAGCTTGCCGTCATCCTCAAACAACACGAAGTAGCGCAGGTAGTCCAGCAGGAACTGGGGCGCCAAGACCCCGTGCACCAGGGTTTGCAGTTCGTTGAATTTTCCCAAGGGGTCGAGCTGGATGCCGTCGATGGTGCGCCACTGCATGAAGCGCTCGGTATCAGCCGAGAGCGAGCCCATCCGGGCCTCCGTGCCATCGGAGATGACCAGCAGCTCGTTGTACTGGAAGACATCGGGCACCTGCGCCTTATAGGTCTGAATCTGGTCGTAGGCCCTCCAGATGTCGGCAGCCTCGTCTACGGGGTTTTTAAGTTCCAGCAACACGAGGGGCAGGCCGTTGACGAACAAGACGATGTCGGGGCGGCGTGTGTGGTGCGGGCCTTTGAGGGTGAACTGGTTGACCGCCCAGAACTCGTTGCCCGAGGCATCCGCCCAGTCGATCAGCCGCACAAAGTCGCCCCGCGTTTCTCCGTTCTGCTGGTACTGCACCGGCACGCCGCCGACCAGCAACTTGTGAAACGCCCGGTTGGCCGCCAGTTGCGCCGGCAGGCCCAGGTTTTGCACCCGCTGCACCGCATCCTCGCGCGCGGCGGCGGGGATGCCGGGGTTGAGGCGTGCGATGGCTTGGCGCAGGCGCTCCAGCAGCAGCACTTCTCGGTAGGTGGCCCGCTCGGGCGTTTGGCCGTCGGGGGCGATGTCAACGCCGCTGCGCACCGCATAGCCCACGTCTTGCAACCAGGCCAGCGTTTCTTGTTCGAGTTGGTCTTCGGTCATCGAGCTACTCCCTCATGTTCATGCCATCGACATGACGCCGCTGATATGTTTATTTTTTTGCTTTAAATCGACATGTTTTCTGCACATGTCGATGCCATCGCCATTTCACCAACTCAGAAAACAGTGAGGCGTACTTGCGCCAAATAATGGTCAAATCAGCCTGCAGCCCTTTAAATACGTGCGCTCTCAGCTATTAAATAAATAGCAAAAACACATTAAAGCTTTGTCACGCCGCAGCCACCAGCGCCTGTGCCTCAGGCAGCCGCAGCTGGCCGGAGATCAGGCGCGGGAGCAGGGTGTCGCGGAGGGTGGCGAGGGTTCCTGAATGAAGCAGATTCTCTCGAAGCCTCAACATCAGCGGTTCAACGCTCACTTCAAACGCTGCAATCATCTCGCGTGTTGGATAACTGACCATCACCCCAGAAAACGTATCTTGGGTAATCGTGTCAAACACAGAACCATGAGCACGCTGTTTGAGCTGCTCTACAAGGCGAGTCGTACTGAAATATGTGAAGTACGCATCGCCCGCTTTTCCGAGTAGCCCATAACAGGACTGGTTCATCGCCATAGGTCGCCCAGTCAACGCCAGTCGCCCAACTGTGCCGCGCGCTGAAATGATGGTGGTGCCAGTTGGCAGCAGCTTTGTGGATGAGCCATTCAACCCAGCCTCGGTGATGTGCTTGTCGGTGTCCACCACAAATACGTCTTTGGCGTTGGGAGCATCCACGACCGAGAACCAAGGAATTTCCCCACCCCAGAAAGCAGCATTAGACGTTTTGGGGGTTCCGCCCCCAATGATGTTGATGGTGTCTCTAAAGGTTTGGGTATTCCACCCCTTCGGCACCCACCCCAACTCCGACTCTTCCAGCGCATCGGGAAACAGCGCGGCGGTGGCCTCATCCATACCTTCGGGGGCGCGGCCTTCCATCTTGGCGCGCACGGGGTCGAAATCGACAAACCACGACTTGAACAGCGCCTGGACAATGGCTTCGAGCGTGGCATTGGTTTCGCGCAGGAGGGTGATGCGGTCGTCGAGGGACTGGAGCAGCGCAACTATGCCGTCTTGCTCTATGCGCGTAGGAATTTTGACGGGAATTGCGTACAGGAAATTTCGGTTTAGGGATGGCTGTGCACTGCCTGAGTTGAATGAGGCCAGATCAAGTGTCTGCAGTAGGTAGTAAGCGAATCGCGGGCTGTTACCCAAGAAATCGGTAACGTACAAGCAGGTGTTGTGTGGCCAGTAATCAACCGCGCTGAAATGCACTCGACCAGCCGATGCTCCGCTACGCCCGACTACGACGCCAGGGCCATTTGCTAGCGCGATGCTGTGCGTGCCATTGGGGCCGGCAGAACCCATGATTGGAATGTTGCCGGGCTGCTGCTCGGGCGCAGTTAGATCGTGACCCCGTTGAAGGCGCACAAATTCGCCCAGCGTGCTGCTGTGCCACTCTGTACTCATACCCCACCCCCCAACACCACTTCATCCGGCCCATCCCACATCTCCCGATACGCATGGACGTACCCCGCCGTAGCCACCGGATCGATGCCGTGGTAATACCGGCACAGCTGCTTGAACACCACCAGCATGTCCGGGTCGCAGCACAGGCCGAGCATGTGATCGAGTTGGTGCTCTATGCGCTGGGTGTCACGCGCACCGCTTTGGATGATGGCATCCACCTCTGCGTTGGCGATGGGCACGGCTTGGCGGAACAGGGCCACCATTTGCCCGGCCAATTGGTGTAGGTTGTCGGTCATGGCTTATCACCTCCATCCAGTCCCAACTCCCGCTCAATCGCCTCAATGCTGGGCAGCTTGTCGCGCAGGGCTTCGGGCAGGGTGTGGCTCAGGGTGTAGGTGGACAGGCCCATGGGCTTTTGAATGTCGCTGAGCGCGTATTCGGCCACCAGCC
>JAGNPA010000316.1 GCA_017989885.1 Aquabacterium sp. | reverse complement strand
TCACCCACCAGCTGAACCTTCTTGCCCAGACGCTCGGTCAGGTGCTTCCAACCGTCCCAGTCGCCTTCGCCCATGGCATCTTCGATCGAGATGATGGGGTACTTGTCGACCCAGGTGGCCAGCATGTCGGTCCACTGCTCGGCGCTCAGGCTCAGGCCCTCGCCTTCCAGGTGGTACTTGCCGTCCTTGAAGAACTCGGACGCAGCGCAGTCCAGGCCCAGGGCGATCTGTTCGCCAGCGGTATAGCCAGCGGCTTCGATGGCTTGCAGGATCAGCTGGATGGCTTCTTCGTGGCTGGCCACGGACGGTGCGAAACCGCCTTCGTCGCCCACAGCGGTGCTGATGTGCTTGTCGTGCAGGATCTTCTTCAGCGCATGGAAGACCTCGGCGCCGTAACGCAGGGCTTCACGGAAGGTCGGAGCGCCCACCGGCAAGATCATGAATTCCTGGATGTCCAGGTTGTTGTTGGCGTGTGCGCCACCGTTGATGACGTTCATCATCGGCACGGGCAACTGCACGGCACCCATGCCGCCGAAGTAGCGGTACAGGGGCAGGCCGGCTTCTTCGGCAGCGGCACGGGCCACGGCCATCGACACGGCCAGCATGGCGTTGGCACCCAGGCGGCCCTTGTTGTCGGTGCCGTCGAGGTCGATCAGGGTCTTGTCCAGGAAGGCTTGCTCGGAAGCGTCCAGGCCCAGCACGGCTTCCGCGATTTCGGTGTTGATGTGCTCAACAGCCTTCAGCACGCCCTTGCCCAGATAACGGCTCTTGTCGCCGTCGCGCAGCTCGATGGCTTCACGCGAACCGGTGGAGGCGCCCGACGGCACGGCCGCACGGCCCATGACGCCGCTTTCCAGCAGCACGTCGCATTCGACGGTGGGGTTTCCGCGGCTGTCGATGATCTCGCGGCCGATGATGTCAACGATGGCACTCATCTGGGTTTCCTCAAGAGAATAGAAGTATTGAAAAGCGAAAAGCGGCTTGCCGTCAGGGCAAACCGCCAATTTTAGGGGGTCAGTTGAAGTTGGCTTCCAGGAAGCCGTTCTTCTTGGTCACGCGGTCCAGCTCGACCAGGGTCGAGAGCAGCGCCCTCATGTGCTTGAGCGGCACGGCGTTGGGGCCGTCGGACAAGGCACAGGCCGGATCCGGGTGGGTCTCCATGAAGAGGCCCGCCACACCCACGGCCACGCCGGCACGGGCCAGCACCGGCACGAACTCGCGCTGACCACCCGACGATGTGCCCTGCCCGCCCGGCAGTTGCACCGAGTGGGTCACGTCGAACACGACGGGCGCGTTGGTCTCGCGCATGATCGCCAGCGAGCGCATGTCCGACACGAGGTTGTTGTAGCCGAAGCTGGCGCCGCGCTCGCAGGCCATGAAGTTGTCGTCGTTCAGGCCAGCAGCACGGGCAGCAGCGCGGGCCTTGTCGATGACGTTCTTCATGTCGCCCGGGGCCAGGAACTGGCCCTTCTTGATGTTCACCGGCTTGCCGCACTGCGCGACCGCGTGGATGAAATCGGTCTGGCGGCACAGGAAGGCAGGCGTCTGCAGCACGTCCACCACGGCGGCCACGGCAGCGATTTCGCTCTCGCTGTGGACGTCGGTCAGGATGGGCACATTGAGCTCGCGCTTGACCTTGGCCAGGATCTCCAGGCCCTTTTCCATGCCTGGGCCACGGAAGGATGTGCCGCTGGAGCGGTTGGCCTTGTCGTAGCTCGACTTGAAGATGAACGGAATGCCCAGCTCGGTGGTGATTTCCTTGAGCGTGCCGGCGGTGTCCATCTGCAACTGCTCGGACTCGACCACGCAGGGGCCGGCGATCAGGAAGAAGGGATGGTTCAGGCCAACGTCAAAGCCGCAGAGTTTCATGGTGTGCCTCGTGAGTGTGACGGCCGATCAGGCCTTCTTGGCAGCGGCCTGGTGATCCAGGGCGGCCTTGATGTACGCGATGAAAAGCGGGTGACCGTCCCAAGGCGTCGACTTGAACTCGGGGTGGAACTGCACGCCCACATACCAGGGGTGCACGGCCTTGGGCAGCTCCACCATCTCGGTCAGCTTCTCGCGCTGGGTGATCGCGGAGATGACCAGGCCGGCTTCACGCAGCTTGTCGAGGTAGCGCTCGTTGGCTTCGTAACGGTGGCGGTGACGCTCGGTCACGACGGGGCCATAGATCTCGTGGGCAATGGTGCCCGGTGCCACGTCGGAGCTTTGCGCCCCCAGGCGCATCGTGCCGCCCAGGTCCGACGAGGCATCGCGCTTTTGCACGGTGCCGTCGGCGTCCAGCCACTCGTCGATCAGGGCGATGACGGGGTACGGGGTGTTCGGCTCGAACTCGGTGGAGTTGGCATCGGTCAAACCAGCCTTGTGGCGGGCGTACTCGATGGTGGCCACCTGCATGCCCAGGCAGATGCCCAGGTAAGGGATGCCGTTCTCACGGGCAAACTGGGCCGCGCAGATCTTGCCTTCCACGCCGCGCTTGCCAAAGCCGCCCGGCACCAGGATGGCGTCGAACTGTGCCAACTGGCTGACGGTCTCGGGCGTGAGCGTCTCGGAGTCGACATACTCGATGTTGACCCGCACGTGGTTGTGGATGCCGGCGTGGCGCAAGGCCTCGTTGAGCGACTTGTACGAATCCGACAGGTCGGTGTACTTGCCGCACATGGCGATGGTGACGGCGCCCTTCGGGTGTTCGACCTCGTTGACCAGATGGTCCCAGCGCGACAGGTCGGCCGGTTTGGTCTGGAGCTGCAGCTTGTTGCAGATCAGGTCGTCCAGGTGCTGCTCGTGCAGCATGCGGGGCACCTTGTAGATGGTGTCCACATCCCACATCGAGATCACGCCGGTCTCGGCCACGTTGGTGAACAGCGAGATCTTCTCGCGTTCATCGGACGGGATCGCGCGGTCAGCACGGCACAGCAGCGCATCGGGCTGGATACCGATTTCGCGCATCTTCTGCACGGTGTGCTGGGTCGGCTTGGTCTTGAGCTCGCCGGCGGCCGCAATGAAGGGCACGTAGGTCAGGTGCACGAAGGCGGCGTTGCTCGGGCCAGCCTTGAGGCTGAGCTGACGCGCGGCTTCCATGAACGGCAGGGACTCGATGTCGCCCACGGTGCCGCCGATCTCGACGATCGCGACATCCACGGCATCGGGCGTGCCCTCGCCTGCCCCACGGCGGACGTAGTCCTGGATCTCGTTGGTGATGTGGGGAATGACCTGAACGGTCTTGCCCA
>JAGNPA010000315.1 GCA_017989885.1 Aquabacterium sp. | reverse complement strand
CCACCGGCTCCTACCACCGCGACATCGTGCGCCAGATGGGCGACACGAACGTGCACTTCACCACGCCGATGATGCAGCTGCAGGACCCCAAGCAGACCAAGGTGCTGCTCGTGACCCTGGCCGAAACCACCCCGGTGCTGGAGGCCGCCAACCTGCAGGCCGACCTGCGCCGCGCCGGCATCGAGCCCTGGGCCTGGGTGGTGAACAACAGCATCGCCGCCAGCCAGCCGCAATCGGCGCTGCTGAAACAACGCGCCCGCAACGAGCTGCGCGAGATCGACCTGATCCGTTCCCAACACGCGCAGCGCCACGCCATCGTGCCGCTGCAACAGCAAGAACCGGTGGGCGTGCAACGCCTGCTGGCCTTGTCGCACACCCCAACGCCTTGATCACCATGACCACCCACGTTCTGATCCTCTGCACCCACAACTCGGCCCGCAGCGTGCTGTCCGAAGGCATGCTCAACCACCTCGCCGCCCAGCTCGGCAAGGATGTGAAGGCGCACAGCGCCGGCAGCGCGCCCAGCGGTCGCCTCAACCCCTTCGCCATCGAGGCCCTGAACCGCGCGGGCATCGACACCTCGGCCTACCGCAGCAAGAGCTGGGACGAGTTCACCACGCCCGACGCGCCCCCGCTGTCCATCGTCATCACCGTGTGCGACAGCGCCGCAGCCGAAACCTGCCCGGTGTTCTTCGGCGGCCACGGCCACCCGGTCAAGGTGCACTGGGGCTACCCGGACCCGTCCAACGCCGAAGGCGGCGATGAGGGCAAGCGCCGCGCCTTCGAGCTGACCCGCCAGGCCATTGGCTACAAGATGCTGCAACTGCTGGCCCTGCCGCTGGACGCGATGCCCCAAGACGCCCTGCAGGCCGCGCTCGACGACATCGCGCGCAGCTGAACCCACACTACGGAGTATCCAAATGGGATTATTTGAACGTTATCTGACCGTGTGGGTGGCCCTGGGCATCCTCGCGGGTGTGGGCCTGGGCCTCTTGAGCCCCGATGCTTTCCAGGCGATTGCCGCGCTGGAATACGCCCAGGTCAACCTGGTCGTGGCCGTGTTCATCTGGGTGATGATCTACCCGATGATGATCCAGATCGACTGGCACGCCGTCAAAGACGTGGGCAAGAAGCCGCAAGGGCTGATTCTGACGCTGGTGATCAACTGGCTGATCAAGCCCTTCACCATGGCCGCCCTGGGCGTGCTGTTCTTTCAGTACATCTTTGCGCCTTGGGTCGACCCGCAATCGGCCAGCGAGTACATCGCCGGCATGATCCTGCTGGGTGTCGCACCTTGCACGGCCATGGTGTTCGTGTGGAGCCAACTGGTCAAAGGCGATGCCAACTACACGCTGGTGCAGGTGTCGATCAACGACCTGATCATGGTCGTGGCCTTTGCACCGATTGCGGCCTTTCTGCTGGGTGTCACCAACGTGACCGTGCCTTGGGAAACGCTGGTGCTGTCCACCGTGCTGTACGTGGTGCTGCCCCTGATCGCCGGCATGGCCACCCGCCATGTGCTGGCGCGCCGCTCCAGCCATGCGGTGGCCGACTTCACGGCCAAACTCAAGCCCTGGTCCATCGTGGGCCTGATCGCCACCGTGGTGTTGCTGTTCGGCTTTCAAGCCGGCACCATCGTGGCCAAGCCGGGCGTCATCCTGCTGATCGCCATTCCGCTCACGCTGCAGACCTATGGCATCTTCGCCATCGCTTACCTGGCGGCACGCCGGATGAAGCTGCCGCACAACGTGGGCGGACCCGCCTGCCTGATCGGCACCTCCAACTTCTTCGAGCTGGCCGTGGCCGTGGCCATTTCGCTGTTCGGCCTGAACTCGGGCGCCGCGCTGGCGACCGTGGTGGGCGTGCTGGTGGAAGTGCCGGTGATGCTCACCCTGGTCGCCATGGTCAACCGCAGCAAGGGCTGGTACGAACAAGGACAATGCGCAGCATGAGCGACACCATCATCTATCACAACCCCAAGTGCGGCACGTCTCGCAACACCCTTGCGCTGATCCGCAATGCCGGCATCGAACCGCAGGTGATCCTGTATCTGGAGACGCCGCCCAGCCGCGCCCAACTGGTGCAGCTGATTGCCGACTGCGGCCTGAGCGTGCGTGAGGTGCTGCGCGCCAAGGGCGACCTGTACGACGAACTCGGCCTGGCCGACCCGAAGTGGACGGATGACGAACTGCTGGACTTCATGGTGGCCCACCCCATCCTGATCAACCGCCCCATCGTCGTCACGCCCAAGGGCACGGCCCTGTGCCGCCCGTCCGAGAAGGTGCTGGACATCCTGCACCAGGCTCAGCAGGCGCCCTTCACCAAAGAAGACGGCGAAGTGGTGATCGATGCGGGAGGCCAACGCCGTGTCTGAGCCGTCCGCCGCACTGCCCGACCTGCCTCAGGTCGCGGTCGAACACTTCCATGTGCCCGACCCGGCGCGTCTGCACTCGGCAACGCCTGCCACGCACGCCCCGCGCATCCTGATGCTCTACGGCTCGCTGCGTGAGCGCGCCTTCAGCCGACTGCTGACCGAAGAAGCCGCTCGGTTGCTGCGTGCGATGGGCGCCGAGGTCAAGATCTTCAACCCCAGCGGCCTGCCGCTGCCCGATGACGCACCAGAGTCCCACCCCAAGGTCGCCGAGCTGCGCGAGCTGACGCAGTGGTGCGAAGGCATGGTGTGGTGCTCACCCGAGCGCCACGGCGCCATGACCGGGATCATGAAGGCGCAGATCGACTGGATCCCGCTGAGCGTGGGCGCCGTGCGGCCCACACAGGGCAAGACCCTGGCTGTGATGCAGGTCTGCGGTGGATCGCAGTCCTTCAACGCCGTCAACCAGATGCGCGTGCTGGGCCGCTGGATGCGCATGATCACGATCCCCAACCAGTCCTCGGTGGCCAAGGCCTTCATGGAGTTCGATGAACACGATCGCATGAAGCCCTCCAGCTACCACGACCGGGTGGTGGATGTGATGGAGGAACTGCTCAAGTTCACCCTGCTCACGCGGGACATCAGCCCCTACCTGGTCGATCGCTACAGCGAGCGCAAGGAGAGCGCCGAGGCCCTGATGAAACGGGTGAACCAGCGCTCGCTCTGAACCCGCTCTCGGGGAGCACCGAGGACTAGAATGACCCCTTCGGAGTTCCCCATTCAGGTTGACGCATGGAACTGCTGCTGACACTGCTCCACGGCGGAGCCGGAAGCTTGGCGTCTTACCTGGCGGCACACGTGTTGCTG
>JAGNPA010000314.1 GCA_017989885.1 Aquabacterium sp. | reverse complement strand
AAGGCCTATGTGGACCCGGCAGGCTTGACGGTGGCCTGAGCCACCTCGCGCATCAACGGACGGGCCTGCGGGTCCGGATCGACACAGCGGGCGTGCCACTGCGTCAGCGTGGCAAATCGCGGATCGGAGCGATCTTCCGCGTCGACGCGTTGCAGCAACTCCTCCAGCAGGTGCCCGAACGCCAGCGTGTCCATGCGCTGCAAAGCCTGGGATGGCTGGGTCTGCGAGGTGGCGGAGGGCAAGACGGACGCCGCGCCAAAGTCACCCAGCACGGCCTGACCAGTGCCGCGCCACAGGATGTTGTGCGCGTACAGATCGCCATGCAGGATGCCGCGTGCGTGCAGATGCGCGGTGGCCGAGGCGATGCCTTGGGCCAGTTGCCAGGCCGTGTCCATCGACCAGCGGGCGTCGGGCGCGTACACATCGCGGGTGCAACTGGCCAGGCTGGGTGGCCCGGCCAGCACGCGCCACTGGGCATCCAGCTGAGGCATCACCAATCCCTGCCGACCTTCCGGATGCCCGTGCAGCACCCCATGCACCGGGATCAGATGCGGGTGCGCGCCGGCGGCCAGGCAGGCTTGCAGTTCCTGGTCGGGCAGGCCATCGCTGGTGAGGGCGCCTTTGAACAGTTTGACGGCCACGGGCTCGGTCGATGCCGCCTCATCGCGCTGCCAGGTCGCCGCATGGATGTGACCCGAAGCGCCTTCGCCCAGCAGCGCCCCCAGCGTCAAGGCAGACCACGGGATGGCGGGCCAGGACTGGGATGCGGAGGCCGGTGTCGCTTCGAACGGGTTGCCGCCATAGGCCAGCCACGCGAGCCGGGGCAGCGTCAGCAGCCAGTCGGGCAGGGCGGTCAAGGCATTGGCCGAGATTCGCAGCAGACCCAGTTGCTGGCAAGCGGCCATGCTCTCGGGCAGGGCGCGCAGGCGGTTGCCGGCCAGCGCCACTTTCTCCAGGCCGGTGCACTGACCGAGGGTGTCGGGCAGGGTCTCGATCTCGTTGGCCGTGAGGATCAGCCAGCGCAAATGGGGCGACAAGGCCGAGGCGGGCACATGGCGGATGCGGTTGGACTTGAAGCCCACCATGCGCAAGCTGGCGTGGGCGCCCAGGTGCTCGGGCACATGGGTGAAATCGTTGTCCGAGCAAAAGAGCACCCGCAGGCGGTGCAGGCGGCTCAGGTCCGGCAGGTCGCGCAGGCGGTTGCCGCTGAGGTTGAGCACCTCCAGCGTGTCGGCCAGGGCGAACACCTCGTCGGGCAGTTCACTCAAGCCGCAGGCCAGGTCGAGTCGGGTGATGCCGGCCAGTTGGCCAGCGCGCAGTCGGTTCAGGGTGTCGATGGACATGGTGGGGGCGTGAGCGGGGCCGATCCAGGGGGCGATCAGCCTGGCGCGGGGTGATGCGCCGGCTTGGCCATCACGGTGGCAAACAGGGGCAGGGCCAAGCCGCGTTGCAGCCAGGCGCGCAGCGCGGGCAAGGCCGGGGTGGCGTCAAACCAGACGCGGTCGACCTGGGCAAACTGGCGCACGAAGGGCAGCAGGGCCATGTCGGCCAGCGAGCAGCGGGTGCTGCACAGCCAAGGCTGGCTGTGCAGCCGGGTTTCCAGATCGGCCAGGTGGGTGCGCACGGCCTCGTCGCACCAGTCAGCCGCCGAGCGTTCCGGATGCCGCTCGGCATACTTGTAGCGGTCGAGCAGCTGCTTGAAGGGGCCGTCGTTGCGCGCGATCAAGGCCAGCATCTCGTCCATTGAGGCCGCTTGCAACCAGCCCTCGGGGTCGTGCTGCACCAGGGCCCAGCGCATGATGTCCAGGCTTTGCTCCAGCACCGTGCCGTCGGGTATGCACAGCACGGGCACCGTGCCCTTGGGCGACAGGCGCAGCAACTCGACCGGCTTGTCGCGCAGCGACACCTCGTGCAACTGCACGGTCACGCCGGCTTGCCACAGCGCCAGTCGGGCGCGGATGGCGTAAGGGCAGCGCCGGTAGGAAAACAGAAGGGGCAGGGGGCTCATGGCCTCCGAGGCCGCCGCCGAAACCCCCGTTGAGGCTTCTGCCGGGGTGGGCGCGGCCGTCACAGCACTCAGCCGCCCCAGCGCACCTGGCTGGCGCCCTGCTTGTGCGTGACGATGCCCTGGGCCACGCTCAACTGGTCTTCCACCACCCAACGCACAGCCTGCGGGTAGATCACGTGTTCGTGCGTCAGCACTCGGGCCGACAGACTGTCTTCCGTGTCATCGGGCCACACTGGCAGCGCCGCCTGCAGCACGATGGGACCGTGGTCCAGTTCGGGCGTCACGAAGTGCACGGTGGCACCCGCCAGCTTGCAACCCGCCTCGATGGCGCGCTGGTGCGTGTGCAGGCCGGGGAAGGCGGGCAGCAGCGAGGGGTGGATGTTGAGCAGGCGGCCCTCAAAATGGCGCACAAAGCCTTCGGTCAGGATGCGCATGAAGCCGGCCAGCACCACCACATCGGGCTGGTAGCCGTCGATCACGCGGGCCAGTTCGGCGTCGAAGGCCTCGCGACTCTCAAAAGCCTTGTGGTCGACCACGGCGGTGGCGATGCCATGGCTGGCCGCAAACTGCAGGCCACTGGCCGAGGCCTTGTTGCTGATCACCGCCGCGATGCGGGCGGGCCAGCCCTCGCGCTGACAGGCGTTGACGATGGCTTCCATGTTGGAGCCGCGGCCGGAGATCAGGATGACGATGTTTTTCATGCGGCCTAGAGTGTAGCGGGGGGCACCCTACAATTTGCCTCTTGTCCTGTCCTTCGTCTGCGCTCCCATGACCCAACGCGTTCTCACCGGCATCACCACCACGGGTACCCCTCACCTGGGCAACTACGTCGGCGCCATCCGTCCGGCCATTGCGGCCAGCCGCGAGCCGGGGGTCGAGAGCTTCTTCTTCCTGGCCGACTATCACGCGCTCATCAAGTGCGACGACCCGGCCCGCATCGCCCGTTCGCGCCTGGAAATCGCCGCCACCTGGCTGGCCGCCGGCCTGGACACCGAGCGCGTGACCTTCTACGCCCAGAGCGACATCCCCGAGATCACCGAGCTGAACTGGCTGCTGACCTGCGTGACCGCCAAGGGCCAGATGAACCGCGCCCACGCCTACAAGGCGTCGGTGGACGCCAATGTGGCCAAGGACGAGGAGCCGGACGCCAACATCAACATGGGTCTGTACTGCTACCCCATCCTGATGGCGGCCGACATCCTGATGTTCAACGCCCACCGCGTGCCCGTGGGCC
>JAGNPA010000312.1 GCA_017989885.1 Aquabacterium sp. | reverse complement strand
GTGCGGGAGACTGAGACATGGGCACGCAGGGACGCAAACAGGGTCGACAAAGGGCTCCCATCTTCACCCAAAAAGACGCCGCTGAATGGCCCGTCGAGCAGACTTGTAGGGGGGGCACGCCTGGCGCACAATGAAGCGGTCCCCACCACCCACTTCTTCATGTCGGACGACATTGGCAAATACATCGTCATCGGCTTCGTGTTGCTGTTTGGCGTGCTGGCCTGGCGGGCTTGGCAGATTCACCAGCACAGCCCGGAGTGGCCCTATGTGATGGGGGAGGTGACGCTGTCGCGGGCCTACTCACAAAACGACTTTGGCGAAGACCTCGGCACACCCAATCACCGCTGGCAGACCGAAGTGCAGTACCGCTACGAGGTCAACGGCATCCCGATGACGGGCAAGCGGCTGCGCGCGTTTGGGCGCCACCACTTCACCCAGGAGGAGGCCGAGGCCGAGATTGCCCCCTTCCCTGTGGGCAAGCAGGTGAAGGTGTACTACGACCCGGCCAAGCCGGGCACGAGTGTGTTGATACCGGGCTGACGCCAGATTTGCCACGCAGGCAAAGGCCTTCTTGCATACCCTGCAGGGTATTTGTATACTCTGTCAGACATTCAAACAAGGAGCCGTCGATGGCCACCCGCTTCGCACGACACTGTTGCCTCTCTGCCGCCCTGTTGCTGACCCTGAGTGCCTGGGCGCCCGCTCATGCCGAAACGCCCGCCACACGGCCGGTGTCCACCTTGAAGCTGCAGGGGCAGACCCAAGGCACGGAGCGTCAATGGGATGGGGTGATCGAGGCCGTGCGCCAGAGCACCGTGGCGGCCCAGGTGCCCGGCAACGTCACCGCCTTGCTGGTCAAAGCCGGTGACACGGTGAAGGCGGGCCAGGTGCTGGCGCGCATCGATGCCCGCGACACCACCGCCGGCCTGCTGCGCAGCCAGGCCGATGTGGCCCAGGCCGAAGCACAGTTCAACAATGCCCGGCTGCAATGGGAGCGCAGCCAGTCATTGAAGGCGCAAGGCTTCATCAGCGATGCCGCCCTCGACAGCGCCCGTGCGCAATGGCAGGCGGCCCAGGCCGGTGTGGCCGCTGCGCGGGCAGGTCGCTCGCAAGCGGCCCTGGCGCAAGGTTTTGCCACGGTGACCGCCCCGTTTGACGGGCAGGTGCTGTCCACCCACATTGAAATGGGTGACCTGGCCGCACCGGGCCGCCCCATCCTGACGCTCTACGCACCCCGCCCGATGCGCGCGGTGGTGCAGGTGCCGGCCTCGCAGGCTGACCAGGTCCGCACCGCCCAGCGCATTGAAGTGGCGCTGCCCACCCCGGGTGGCGCGACCACCTGGCTGCGGCCCACCCAGGTCGTGGCCCTGCCAGGTGCCGACCCCGTGTCCCAGACGGTGGAATGGCGGCTGGACCTGCCGGACACAGCCGCCCGCCCTGGCCAGAACGTGCGGGTGCGCTTTGCCGAACTGCGCAACGACCCCGCGAACGCCGCCTCCACGGCGTCGCAACTGACCGTGCCCGCCTCGGCGGTGCTGCGCCGGGGTGAGTTGACCGCCGTGTACGTGGTGCGTGGGGGCCGCTTCATGCTGCAGGCCGTGCGCACCAGCACCCCCGCCACCTCACCCGGCCCCATCACGCTGCTGAGCGGTGTGCGCCCCGGTGACATCATCGCGGCCGACGCCTTGAAGGCCGGCCTTGCCAACGCCACCCCCGCCAAGCCATGAGCCAGCGCCCCGACACCCCCACGCCAGGGCTGGGCATCTCCGGCCGACTGGCTCGCGCCTTCCAGGACAACGCGATGACCCCGTTGCTGGCCATCGTGGCCATGCTGCTGGGGCTGTTTGCCGTGCTGGTGACGCCGCGCGAGGAAGAGCCGCAGATCAACGTCACGATGGCGAACGTGATGGTGCCCTTCCCCGGCGCCTCCAGCACCGACGTGCAGAACATGATCGCGCGGCCTGCCGAGCAGGTGCTCAGCCAGATCGCCGACATCGAGCACACCTATTCCGTCTCCCGCCCCGGCATGGCGGTGCTGACCGTGCAGTTCAAGGTGGGCGTGCCTCGCACCGAAGCCCTGGTCCGCCTCTACGACGTGCTGAACGCCAACCAGGACTGGCTGCCCCGCAACCTGGGCGCCCTGCCCCCCATCGTCAAACCCAAGGGCATTGACGACGTGCCCGTGCTGGGCGTGACGCTGTGGAGCCGCGACCACCAGTCGGGACTGGAACTGGAGCGCGTGGCCCGCACGCTGGAAGCTGAACTCAAGCGCGTGCCCGGCACCCGCGAGGTACAGACCATTGGCGGCCCCGGCCAGGCCGTGATGGTGACGGTGGACCCCAGCCGCCTGCGCGAGCGCGGTGTCGATCTGGGCCGCCTGCAACAATCTTTGGGCGCGGCCAACCTGAGCCTGCCCTCTGGCGCGGTGCTGGCCCCGCAGGCCGATGGCCGCAGCCAGTTGCTCACCATCGAGACCGGCGAGTTCCTGCGCTCGGCCGACGATGTGCGCCAACTGGTGGTGGGCGTGCACCAGGGCAAGCCCGTGTACCTGCACGAAGTGGCCCAGGTGGAAGCCGGTGCGCAGCAGGCCAGCCGCCATGTCTGGTACACCCCCGGGCAGACGCCTGCCGACACGCCCGAGGCGGCCTCTGCGCCCGCCCCTGGTGGGGCCTACCCGGCTGTCACCCTCATCGTGACGAAAAAGCCCGGCCAGAACGCCGTGGACGTGGCCCGTGCCGCCCGCGATCGCCTGGACAACCTGCGCAACACCGTGGTGCCGGCCGATGTGGAGGTCACCATCACCCGTGACTACGGCGTGACCGCCGAGGAAAAAGCCAACAAGCTGATTCAGAAGCTGGCCTTTGCCACCGGCTCGGTGATCCTGCTGGTGGGCTTCGCCCTGGGCCGGCGTGAAGCCGTGATCGTGGGGGCGGCCGTGATCCTCACCCTCACCGCCACGCTGTTCGCGTCGTGGGCCTGGGGCTTCACGCTCAACCGCGTCTCGCTGTTCGCCCTGATTTTCTCCATCGGCATCCTGGTGGACGACGCCATTGTGGTGGTGGAGAACATCCACCGTCACCAGCAACTCACGCCCGGCAAACCGCTGCGCGAGATCATCCCCGTGGCCGTCGACGAAGTCGGTGGCCCCACCATCCTGGCCACGCTGACTGTGATCGCAGCCCTGCTGCCCATGGCCTTCGTGAGCGGCCTGATGGGGCCCTACATGAGCCCCATCCCCATCAACTCCAGCCTGGG
>JAGNPA010000313.1 GCA_017989885.1 Aquabacterium sp. | reverse complement strand
GACGACCAGGTGTTCATCGACCTGGCGATGCACGTGGGCGCACGCTGGCTGTTCAGCAAGGATGCGGCGCTGCTCAAGCTCAACAAGCGCTCGTTCCGCCTCAAAGGGGTGCAAGTGCTGCGCCTGACGGACTGGCCGGGCTGGGTCGAGACCGCCGAACAAATGTCGCCCTGACGACCATTGTCCGCAATGCCTCAGGTGTCAGAGGGCGGCAATACGACGTCGCCGGGCGCACGCGGGCGGCCAGAGGAGGACAATCTCCCCTTGCGCGCATTTTGACGGGTTGTGACCATGAGCATTTTCAGCAGCGATTCCCGCACCAACTGGGCCCAGGCCTTCATCTCCGGAATCCCGTACGCCGCCTTTTCGAGCATGCAGGTGGTGGAGATCGGCCAGGGCTTTGTCACCCTGCTGCTGCCCGCCCGCGCCACGTGGACGGGCGACACCCAGCGCAATCTGATCCATGCCGGCTGCCTGAGCGTGCTGGCCGACACGGCTTGCGGCTTGGCCGTAGGCAGCGCGATGGAGGAGATGGAGCCCTTCGCCACGCTGGACCTGCGCATGGACTACCTGCGCCCGCCCGTGGCCAATGTGAACGTGACCTGTCGCGCCACCTGCCACCGCCTGTCACGCAGCGTGGCCTTTGTGCGCGGCGAGCTGTTCCAGCTGGGTCAGGCCGAGCCGGTGGCCACGGTGAACGCGACCTTCATGCGCGGCACCGCGAGCACCCGCAAGGCCCCGCCCGCCGCGCAGCCCACGCCGGCCGAAGCGGCCGCGCACCTGGTCTCGCCCACCAGCCTGGACACCAGCCACTACATCCGTAGCACCCCGGCTGACACGCCGGAGACCCCCGCGCGCACCGGCGGTCGCTCGCCGTATGTGGACTTCCTGGGCATCCACCAGCAGGCCCAGGTGGACGCCGGCCCGGTGTTCCGCCTGCCGTTCCAGCGCGACCTGATCGGCAACCCGATGCTGCCCGCGTTGCATGGCGGCGTGCTGGCGGGCTTTGGCGAAACGGCCATGATCCTGCACCTGATGGACACGGTGCCCGGCATCCCCGATGCGCCGCGCAGCGTGGACTTTGCGATTGCCTACATGCGTTCGGCCAAGCCGGTGGACACCTTCGCGCAGTGCACCACGGTGCGCCAGGGCAACCGCGTGGCGCTGGCCCAGGTGTCGATCTGGCAGGACGACCCGCAGCGGCCGGTGGCCAATGCGCGCGGCCACTTCCTGATGCCGCGCGAAGAGGGCTGACCCGAGCGCGGCAGTCGCTGGGGCCTCAGCCCTGGGCGGCCAGCCAGTCGGCCACGGCCTGGCGTTGCGCGGGGCTGTAGCGCAGGCCCAGCTTGGTTCGGCGCCACAGCACGTCGTCGGCGGTGAGCGCCCATTCGTGGCGGCGCAGGTAGAACAGCTCGGCCTCGTACAGGTCGGGGGCCACCTCGGCGCCCAGGTCGGCGCGGCTGTGAACGCCATCGAGCATCAAGGCCACCCGGCTGCCGTAGGCGCGGCTCCAGCGCCGCGCCAGGCCCAGGTCCATCCAGGGGTGCTGCTGGCGCAGGCGCGCCTGAAAGGCCGTCATCTGCGCCACCGGCGACGCCGGGATCAGGGCGGTGTCGCTGCCGGACTGCAGCAGGCCGCCGGGCAAGAAGGCCTCGGTGGTCCAGCGGGAGCGCGGGTCGCCCAGCAGGGTGCCGACCCGATCGGCCGCCTGCTCGGCCAGCACGCGGAAGGTGGTGAGCTTGCCGCCCCACACGGTCAGCCAGGGGGCCGGCAGCGTCTGCGTCTCCAGGCGGTAGTCGCGGGTGACGGCGGCGGCGGCACCTTGGGCATCGTCCAGCAGCGGGCGCACACCGGCAAAGCGCCACACCACGTCCTCGGGTGTGATCGGGCGGCGCAGATAGCGTCCCACGGCGGCGCACAGGTAGCGCACTTCGTCCTCGCTCACGCGCACGTCGCCCGGATCGCCCGGGTGGTCCACGTCGGTCGTTCCGATGAGGGTGAAGTCGCGCTCGTAGGGGATGGCGAACACGACGCGCCGGTCTTCGCCTTGCAGGAGGTAGGCGTGGTCGTGCTCGAACAGGCGGGGCACGACGATGTGGCTGCCCTTGACCAGGCGCAGGTGGGCCGCCTGGGTCGCCCCCTGTCGGCCGCCGGGCGCCACGGCGGGCACGCCCATGTCACGGCGCAGCAGCTGCTCGGCCCAGGGGCCGGCCGCGTTGACCACGGCACGGGCCTGCACGGTCAGGGTGCGGGTGGCCTGGTCAGTGAGGGCATCGCGGCGCACCAGCGTGGCACGCCAGCCACCGCCATAGGCGTGCAGGGCCTCGCAGCGGGTGCGCGGCAGGACGTGGGCGCCCTGCTCGACCGCATCGAGCGCGCACAGCAGCACCAGCCGGGCATCGTCCACCCAGCCATCGGTGTAGACAAAGCCCTGGCGCCACTGGCGGTGCAGGGGCTGGCCCAGGGGGCTTTGGCTCAGGTCCACGGCGGCGCTGCCCGAGAGGAAGTCACGCGGGGCCAGGTGGTCGTAGAACCACAGGCCCAGGCGGATCATCCAGGCGGGGCGCGTGCGCGGGTCGTGCGGCAACACGAAGGACAGGGGACGCATGATGTGCGGGGCCGAGCGCAACAGGCGCTCACGCTCCATCAGGGCCTTGCGCACCAGGCCAAACGCGCCGTGCTCCAGGTAGCGCAGGCCACCATGGATCAGCTTGGTCGAGGCCGAAGAGGTGTGGCTGCCCAGGTCATCCTGCTCGCACAGCAGCACGCGCCAGCCACGGCCGGCCAGGTCGCGGGCGATGCCCACCCCATTGATGCCGCCGCCCACGACCAGCACATCACAGTGATGGTCGGCCTCGGGCAAGGGCGACGATGCGCTGACGCTCATCGGGCTCTCCGATCGGGCGGGGACCACCAGGCGCGCGCTTGCTCCTGACGGTCCTGGGCCATCTGGACCTGCAGAAGATCGAGGTCCGTGCCCGCCTGGGACGTGACCAGATCGGGCTGCACCCCTGACGCGGCCCCACTGACCCCGGCACCCGGCAAGGACGCCGCCACGGGGATGACGACGGGGTCGAGCACCAGGCGCGACACCGGTGCGGGCTTGGGCGCAGGCGGCGGTTTGCGCTGCACGACGGACGAGGCCTTGGGCGCGGGCGCGGCGGGTACCGGTTTGGCCGCAGGCGTCGGCACCGAGGCCGGCACGGCGGCCGGCGCGGGCACCGGCTCGGCCACTTGCACCGGCTGGGGCGGCGT
>JAGNPA010000311.1 GCA_017989885.1 Aquabacterium sp. | reverse complement strand
ACCTCGTCCGGGCCGACGCGACGGTACAGGCCGTTCTGGCTGAGGCGTTCTTTCTGCTCGGGGGTGGCAGGGGTGGCCCAGTGCGAGGCCATTTCGGACAAGGCCTTGCGCTTGGGTGCCTCCACCGTGAAGAACGTGGTCGAGAACAGGCCGCTGATCAGCGAATACTCCGACCAGGCCCCCTCCGGGGTGTTCTCCAGCATGTCCTTGATCGTGTCCAGCCGAAAGCCTTGCTGACGCAGATCGCGGATCAACTCCAGCTTGCCCTGATGCTCGTGGTCGTACAGGCCGAGGCGGCCTTTCAGACGTGGCGGGGGCATGAGCCCAGCGGTCTGGTAGGCGCGGATGTTGCGCACGCTCACGCCGGTGCGCGCCGACAGTTCCTCCACGGTGAGTTCCGGGTCGGTGCTGTCGGGCGCGCGGGTGGGGCGGGCGCGTGAAGAATTGGCAGATTTGGGTTGCATCGGCTGGGCGAACGCTGAATGGACGACATGATACCGATCGCATGTTGCAGAGTTAATGTAACATTCGGCTTGTTGTGTTAATGCGGCTGGTCGTGCACGCGCCGTCGTCCGAGGTGTTCATGGAAAAAATCTGGTTGAAGAATTACCCTGCCAACATGCCGCAGGACATCGACGCAAGCCAATATGGTTCGCTGGTGGCCCTGCTGGACGAGGCCATGCGCAAGTACAAGGACCGTGTGGCGTTCCGCTGCATGGGGGCTTCGCTGACGTATGCCGAGCTGGATCAGTTGTCGGCACGCGTGGCGTCGTGGTTGCAGGCACAAGGCCTGAAGAAGGGCAGCCGCGTGGCGGTGATGATGCCCAATGTCCTGCAGTACCCGGTGGTCGTGGCAGGCATCTTGCGCGCGGGCTGCGTGGTGGTCAACGTCAACCCGATGTACACGCCGCGCGAACTGGAGCACCAGTTGCAAGACAGCGGTGCGGAAGCCATCTTCATTCTCGAAAATTTCGCGACCACCTTGCAGGCCATCCATGCGCGCGGCCACCTCAAGCATGTGGTGGTGGCGTCGATGGGCGATCTGATGGGCACGGTCAAGGGCGCCTTGACCAACTTCGTCGTGCGCCGTGTGCGCAAGATGGTGCCGGCGTGGTCGCTGCCAGGTCACCAGCGCTTCGGACAGGTGCTGTCCGAGGGGGCTCGCCAGGCCTACAAACCGGTGCCCCTGACGCCCGATGATGTCGCCTTCCTGCAGTACACCGGCGGCACCACCGGTGTGTCCAAGGGGGCCACCTTGCTGCAGCGCAACCTGCTGGCCAATGTGCTGCAGTGTGAAGCGTGGCTGATGAACGGGGTGGATCGCCAGGCCTTCCCGCAGCTCAATGTGGTGTGCGCCTTGCCGCTGTATCACATCTTCGCGCTGACGGTGTGCGCGCTCATGGGCATCCGCAATGGCGCCTGCATGCTGCTGATTCCCAATCCGCGTGACATTCCCGGCTTCATCAAGGAGCTGTCGCAGTTCCGCTTCCACCTGTTCCCGGCCGTCAACACGCTCTACAGCGGGCTGATGAACAACCCCGACTTTGCCAAGCTGGACTTCTCCAGCCTGCAGGTGACGATCGGTGGCGGCATGGCCGTGCAGCGCGCCGTGGCCGAGCGCTGGAAGGCGATCACGGGCAAGCCGATCATCGAGGGCTATGGCCTGTCGGAGACCTCGCCGGTGGCGTCCTGCAACCCCAACAACATCGAGCTGTACACGGGCACCATCGGTTTGCCGCTGCCGTCCACGGAGATCTCGATTCGCGATGATGACGGGCAGGCGTTGGCGCTGGGTCAGCCCGGCGAAATCTGCATCCGCGGCCCCCAGGTGATGGCCGGTTACTGGCACCGTGCCGAGGAAACCGCCCAGGTCATGACCCCCGATGGTTTCTTCAAAACCGGCGACGTGGGCATCATGGACGAGCAGGGTTACGTCAAGATCGTGGACCGCAAGAAGGACATGGTGCTGGTGTCGGGCTTCAACGTTTACCCCAACGAGGTGGAGGACGTGGCCGTCCTGCATCCAGGGGTGTTAGAGGCGGCCGTGATCGGTGTGCCGGACGCCCATTCGGGTGAGGCGGTGAAGCTGTTTGTCGTGCGCCGCGACCCTGAGCTGACGAAGGAAGACCTGGCCGAGTTCTGCAAGGAACAGTTGACCGGCTACAAGCGACCCAAGTACATTGAATTTCGCGATGAACTGCCCAAGTCCAACGTGGGCAAGATCCTGCGCCGTGAATTGCGCGACGCCGACCTGAAGAAAGCAGCCTGATCATGAACTCCCTGAGCAAAAAACTGGCCGGAGCGGCCTTGTCAGCCTTGTTGCTGGCGACCTGTCCGTCGGTACACGCGGCGCGGGAAGTGGGCGGGGTTCGTTTCGAGGACCAGCTCACGCTCGCCGATCAAGCCCTGGTGCTCAATGGCGTGGGCATGCGCGTCAAGATGATCATCAAGGTGTATGCGGTGGGCTTGTACGTGCCGCGCCGTGACGCCTCAGCGGCGTCCGTGTTGAACCAGTCCGGCCCCAAGAGCGTGCGCATCGTCATGCTGCGCAATGTGTCGGCCGAGCAGTTGGCCGACAGCCTGGTGACGGGCATCGAAGACAACGCCTCAAAGGCCGAGCAGGCGGTTCTGCGCAAGCGTCTGGACGTGCTGCAGGCCACGATGATGAAGGTGGGGGAGGCGCAGAAGGGCTCCGTGATCCAGCTGGATTACGTGCCAGGCCAAGGCACCCACATCACCCTGGGTGGCAAGGCGCTGGGGCAGGACATTGCGGGCGAGGACTTCTATCGCGCGCTGCTCAAGATCTGGTTGGGTGAGCATCCGTCCGACAACGCGCTCAAGCGAGATCTGCTGGGCGTGTCCTGAGACAGGCAGGGCGCCAGTGGGCGCCGCAAAGAAAAGGCCGGTTCGATGACCGGCCTTTTTTGCGCCTGCGCGAAGCGCAGCGTCCGCAGTCAGCGTGCGATCAGCACTTGATGCCCATGTGCAGGGCGACGACACCGCCTGTCATGTTGTGCACGTCGACGTGGCCGAAGCCGGCTTCCTTCATCATGCCCTTGAGGGTAGCCTGATCGGGGTGCATGCGGATGGATTCGGCCAGGTACTGGTAGCTGGCGGCATCACCGGCCACGAACTGACCGAGTTTGGGCAGGACCTTGAAGGAGTACCAGTCGTAGACCTTTTCCAGCGGCTTGGCGACTTTGGAGAACTCCAGCACCAGCAGGCGGCCACCGGGTTTGAGGACGCGGCACATTTCGGCCAGGG
>JAGNPA010000310.1 GCA_017989885.1 Aquabacterium sp. | reverse complement strand
GCACGCACAGGCCGAACACATGCTCGGTGTTGTGCGTCACCCCGGGCGCATAGCGATGGCGCCACACGGGGTAGATCTCGTACACGTTCTCCACCCCCCAGTCCTGCAGCGCCTCAAGCGGCACCCGCTCGGATCCGACCTGAATGCCGGTCTCTTCCTGCACCTCACGGATGGCCGTTGCCGTCCAGGACTCGTCCAGGTGGTCCTTCGAGCCCGTCACGCTTTGCCAGAACCCCGGTTGCTTGGCCCGCTCGATCAGCAACACCTCGCGCTGCGGGGTGTAAATCACCACCAGCACCGATTGTGGAATCTTGGGAGACGCTTGTTCGTTCATGCCAGACAGTGTGGCACGCGCGATTGCGCCTTGCGTTTCGTCATGAAAAAGGCCACCCCGCAGGGTGGCCTCCATACTTCACCGATCAAGGCGGTCGGCTCGATCAGCCCTGTGCAGGTGCCGCCGCCGTCGCGTTGCGCAGACGGATGTGCAACTCGCGCAACTGCTTGTCGTCCACGTTCGACGGTGCGCCGGTCAGCAGGCACTGCGCACGCTGCGTCTTGGGGAAGGCGATCACGTCGCGGATCGACTCGGCCTTGGTCATCAGCGTGACCAGACGGTCCAGACCGAAAGCCAGTCCACCGTGCGGAGGCGCGCCGTACTGCAGCGCATCCAGCAGGAAGCCGAACTTGACCTGTGCGTCTTCCTTGCTGATGTTCAAGGCGCTGAACACCTTGGACTGCACGTCGGCGCGGTGGATACGGATCGAGCCGCCACCCAGCTCCCAGCCGTTCAGGACCATGTCGTAGGCCTTGGCAATGCACTGGCCCGGATCCGTGTCCATCAGGTCCTCGTGGCCATCCTTCGGGGCCGTGAAGGGGTGGTGCACGGCATTCCAGCGCTCGGAGTCGTCGTCGTACTCGAACATCGGGAAGTCCACCACCCACAGAGGCGCCCAGCGGTCTTCGAACAGACCGGCCTTTTTGCCGAAATCGGAGTGACCCACCTTCAGGCGCAGCGCGCCGATGGCGTCGTTGACGATCTTTTCCTTGTCGGCACCGAAGAAAATCAGGTCGCCATCCTTGGCGCCGGTGCGCTCCAGGATCTTGGCCAGGGCGGCGTCGTGCAGGTTCTTCACGATGGGCGACTGCAGGCCATCACGACCCTTGGCCACTTCGTTGACCTTGATCCAGGCCAGGCCCTTGGCACCGTAGATCTTGACGAACTCGGTGTAGGCATCGATCTCGCCGCGCGACATCGCGCCGCCGCCGGGCACGCACAGGGCCACCACGCGGCCACCCTTGGTGGTGGCAGGCGTCGAGAAGACCTTGAAGTCCACATCGCCCATCACGTCGGTCAGTTCGGTGAACTGCAGCTTGACACGCAGGTCAGGCTTGTCCGAGCCGTACAGGTGCATCGCATCCGCGTACTTCATGACCGGGTAGACACCCAGGTCCACGTTCAACGCCTTCATGAAGACGTGACGGATCATGCCTTCGAACATGTCACGGATTTCCTGTTCGGTCAGGAAGCTCGTTTCAATATCGATCTGGGTGAATTCGGGCTGACGGTCAGCGCGCAGGTCTTCGTCGCGGAAGCACTTGGTGATCTGGTAGTAACGGTCGTAGCCGGCCACCATCAGCAGCTGCTTGAACAGCTGGGGCGACTGGGGCAGGGCGAAGAACTGGCCGTCGTGCACGCGCGAGGGCACCAGGTAGTCGCGGGCGCCTTCCGGGGTGCTCTTGGTCAACATCGGGGTTTCGATGTCGATGAAGCCATGCTCGTCCAGGAACTTGCGCGCTTCCATGGCCACGCGGTAGCGCAGCATCAGGTTCTTTTGCATGTAAGGACGACGCAGGTCCAGCACGCGGTGGGTCAGGCGGGTCGTCTCGGACAGGTTCTCGTCGTCAATCTGGAACGGCGGCGTCACGCTGGCGTTGAGCACTTCCAGGTTGTGGGCCAGCACCTCGATCTTGCCGCTGGTCAGGCCGGCGTTGGTCGTGCCTTCAGGGCGGGCGCGCACGACACCGGTCACCTTCAGGCAGAACTCGTTGCGCACGTCTTCGGCGATCTTGAACGAGTCGGCACGGTCGGGGTCGAACACCACCTGCACCAGACCTTCACGGTCGCGCAGGTCGATGAAGATCACGCCGCCGTGGTCGCGGCGACGGTGGGCCCAGCCCATCAGCGTCACGGTCTGGCCCATCAGCGCTTCGCTGACCAGACCACAGTAAGTGGTGCGCATTGTTGTTCTCTCCGGGAATGAAGGTCGTGCGGCCTGGGCACAGGCCCGGCTCGAAACCCTCGATTGTCGTTCAGGATTGGGGCTTTGCAGCGGCCGGTGGCGCCACCACACCCATCGAAATGATGTACTTGAGGGCTTCGTCCACCGACATGTCGAGTGGCATGACCTCGCCACGCGGCACGATCAGCATGAAACCCGAGGTCGGGTTGGGGGTCGTGGGCACATACACGGTGACCATTTCGGTGATCAGTTTGTCGGCCACTTCGCCCGTGGGCCGGCCGGTGACGAAGGCGATCGTCCACGAACCGGCGCGGGGGTACTGCACCAGCACGGCCTCGCGGAAGGCCTGGCCGCTGCTGGAAAACAGCGTGTCCGACACCTGCCGGACCGAGTTGTAGATGCTCTTGACGATGGGGATGTGCGAGAACATCCGGTTCGACTGATTGAGCAACCACTGTCCGACCATGTTGGTCACGGCCACCCCGGTCAACCACAGGGCGGTGACCAGGATGATGACGCTCAGGCCGGGCACACGTTGCAGGTCGGCCAGCACGGGGTGGATGCTGACGGGCAGCACGGTCTGAGCGACGACGATGAACCAGGCGAACACGTCGTCGAGCGTACCGATCACGCTCTTGAGCACCCAGATGGTGATGACCAGGGGGAGCCAGACGAGCAGGCCGGTGAGGATGTATTTCTTCACTGTGGGGGGAGGGGAGAGGGCGCGTGGCCGGGTGCCTGGGCAGGCAGACTGGCCTGTATTGTCAGGCCAGTCTGTGTCAGCGCGTGGGTATCAGTGGCAGGCGCACGATCCACCGCAGGGCGTGCCCCCGGTGTCACCGCCCGATGCGGTGCTGGATTCGGGCGCCGCCGCCGCAGCGGCGGCGCCTGTGGCCGGGGCGCTGGTGCCGCCGGAGCCACCACGGAAGTCGGTGGCATACCAGCCCGAACCCTTGAGCTGGAAGCCCGCAGCCGTGATCTGCTTCTGGAAGCTCTCGGCGCCGCAGGCGGGGCAGGTGGTGAGCACGGG
>JAGNPA010000309.1 GCA_017989885.1 Aquabacterium sp. | reverse complement strand
CAGCGCGACGGTATTGGCGTCGGCAATCAGCTTGCGGGCGTTGTCTTCAGAGCGTTTGGCATCGTAGCCATCGTCCAGCGCCACCAGCTTGATTTCGCGGCCGTTGATGCCCTTGGCATTGGCCTGCGCCAGGCCGGCGTCCAGGCCTTGCTTGAGTTCGCGGGCCAGGCTGGCCAGGGGGCCTGTCAGGCCCAAGGAGCAACCGACGGACACGGTCTTGCTGTCCATCGGGTCTTGCACCCCCACTGCGCGCGACGCGTTGGCAAGGAAAAGTCCGGTGCTGGCTGCTACCAGCGATTGTGTGAATTGACGACGTTGCATGGCTGTGAAATCCGCAAGTAAAACGGCCGGCCTCTGATGGAGGTCGGCCTCATTCGTGATGTAGGGAGGTGAGCCATGAGAGGCCCGTGATGCCCAGGTAAAGACCTAGGGTTAACCCTAATTTTACTGTTTGGTAGGGAATTTCTGCAAGCAGGGCCTCCGCAAGCGTCCAAAGAGGGCGTTGCCGCTCTGCGCAAATGGCAAGGCGGCAGACCTTCTGCTTCAGCGCATGGAGCCTGTGTCCACGTACCGCTGGTGCCAGGACAGTGCCTCGTTCAGCAGGTGCGGCGTATGCTGGCCGGTGGCACCTTTGCGGGCGCGGGCCAGGTAGTCGCGCAGCGCGGGGCGGAAGTCCGGGTGGGCGCAGTGTTCAATGATCAGCTCGGCCCGTTGCGTGGGCGAGTGCCCGCGCAGATCGGCGAGGCCTTGCTCGGTCACGATGACCTGTACATCGTGCTCGGTGTGGTCCACGTGCGAGACCATGGGAACAATGCTGGAAATAGAGCCGCCCTTGGCCAGCGAGGGCGTGACGAAGAACGACAGGTAGCAGTTGCGGGCAAAGTCGCCCGAGCCGCCAATACCGTTCATCATGCTCGAGCCCATGATGTGGGTGGAGTTGACGTTGCCGTAGATATCGGCCTCGATCATGGCGTTCATGCCGATGATGCCCAGACGCCGCACCAGCTCGGGGTGGTTGCTGATCTCCTGCGAGCGCAGCAAGATGCGCTCCCGGTAAAAGTCGAGGTTGCTGGAGAACTCCTCCAGCGCCGCGGTGGACAGTGAAATCGCCGTGGCCGATGCCGACACCATCTTGCCCGTGCGCAGCAAATCGAGCATGCCGTCTTGCAGCACTTCAGTGAACCCGGTCAGCCCCTCAAACGGCCCATCTTGCAGGCCTGCCAGCACGGCGTTGGCCACGTTGCCCACCCCCGATTGCAAAGGCAGCAGTTGAGGGGGCAGTCGGCCCTTTTGCACCTCGGTCTGCAAAAAGTCGATGATGTGCGCGGCGATCTTTTGCGACACCGCATCGGGCTGGGCGAACACGGTGTTGCGGTCGCTCTGGTGCGTACCCACCACGGCCACCACCTTGGCGGGGTCCACGCGCAGGTAGGGCTCGCCAATGCGCTCGTGGGGCTGGGTCAGGGGGATGGGCTTGCGGTGCGGTGGCAGGGCCGTGCCGTAGTACACGTCGTGCATGCCCTCCATGGCCTCAGGCACCTTGGTGTTCACTTCGATGATGACCTTGTCCGCCAGATCCAGCCAAGTCTTGTTGTTGCCCACGGCGGTGGAGGGGATCAGGCGCCCATCGGGAAGAATCCCCAGCACCTCAATGACCGCAACGTCCAGGTGTCCCAAAAATCCAAACCAGGCATGCTGCGCCACATGCGACAGGTGCATGTCATTGAACTGCATCTTGCCGGTGTTGATCTTCTCGCGGCAGATGGGGTCGGACTGGAACGGCAGGCGCATGTCGATGCCATCCACCTTGGCCAGGGCGCCGTCCAGCTCTGGGGCGGTGGAGGCGCCCGTCCAGACATTGATGCGAAAGGACTTGCCCGCAGCATGCTCGGCCTCGATGCGCTTGGCCAGCGCCAGCGGAATCGCCTTGGGGTAACCCGCCCCGGTGAAGCCGCTCATTCCCACGTTGGCCCCCGCTGGAATCAACGCGGCGGCTTCTTCTGCCGTCATGATGCGTGAGTGAAAGTCAGGGTAACGAACGCGCTCTGCCAGGGTCATGGGGGCCATCTCCGGTCAAAAAAAATACCGCCCCACGGGGCGGTTCTGTCTTCTACACGGCAAATGGTAACGATGGTGTAAACCCTGTCAGTGATTACCCTCAAATGCCCCAGCAAAAGTCAGGGGGCGTCAGCGCTGCGTCAAATTTGCATCAGAAATCTGCAGCGGCTGTCTGCGGATCTCTGATGCTTGCCGGGTTGTTGCTTCAGTCTGCAGACCGGTTGAGCAGTGCGTACAGCACGATGGCGCCAAACGTGGCGGTACCGATACCGCCGAGGGCGAAGTCGCCGAACTTGAGTGTGAAATCGCCCGTGCCCAGGATGAGGGTGATGGCGGCCACGATCAGGTTCTTGTTCTGCGAGAAGTCCACTTTGTTGTCCACCCAGATCTTGGCGCCTGCCACGGCGATCAGGCCGAACACCACGATGGAGACGCCACCCATCACGGGCAGGGGGATGGTCTGGATCAACGCGCCGAACTTGGGGCTGAAGCCCAGCACCAGCGCAAACACACCGGCCAGCAGGAACACGGCGGTGGAGTAAATCTTGGTGGCCGCCATCACGCCGATGTTCTCGGCATAGGTGGTCACGCCCGTGCCGCCTGCGCTGCCGCTGACCATGGTGGCGATGCCGTCACCGATGAAGGCGCGGCCCATGTAGCGGTCCAGGTCCTGGCCGGTCATGGCCGTGACGGCTTTGACGTGGCCCAGATTTTCGGCCACCAAAATGATGGCCACGGGGGCAATGAGCAGCATGGCGTTGGCGCTGAACACGGGCGCTGCAAAGTTGGGCAGGCCAAACCAGGCAGCGTTCGCCAGGGCCGACAGGTCCATCGGCTTGCCCAGGCCCATGCCGTTGGTCAGCACCGCATACGCGATGCTGGCCACAATCAGACCCACCAGAATCAGCAGGCGCTGCACCATGCCGCGCGTGAGCACGGCCACTAGGCCCACGCAGACGAAGGTCAGGGCCTGCATCCAGCTGTCAAAGTTGCTGGCGGCCATGTTCTTGATCGGGATGCCCGCCAGGTTCAGGCCAATCACGGCCACCACCGAGCCTGTGACCACGGGGGGCATGCAGCGCTCGATCCAGCCTGTGCCCACGGCTTGCACCAGTGCACCGATCAGGGTGTAGACCAGGCCGCAGGCAATGATGCCGCCCAGCGCTACGCCGATGTTGGCATTGGCGCCCTTGCCTGCGTAGCTGGTGGCTGCAATCACC
>JAGNPA010000308.1 GCA_017989885.1 Aquabacterium sp. | reverse complement strand
TGATCCTGCGTCACCACCCCGATCGGGGTGATCACGGGGTTGCTTGAGACCCTGGCGAGGCACCTGCCGAATGGACAGGGCCTCCCCCAGCGCCGGGTGGCATTGCGTTGCAAGACGCGGTGGCCCGGCGTTGTCACATTCAGAAAGACACATATGGAGAGGGAAGAGTTGCGCGCCTGGTTGCGCCTGGTGCTGACGCCCCACGTCGGCCCGGTGACCGCGCGGGCGTTGTTGCGCAGCCTGGGATCACCCCAGGCGGTGTGGGAGGCCGGACCGCAGGCCTGGGCGCGCCTGGTCTCGGCGCGCGAAGCGGCGGCGCTCGCGCAGATCCCGTCGGAGCTGGAGGCGCAATGTGCGGCCACCTTGGCGTGGCTGGCGGCGGCCCCGGCTGCGCCCGATGGCGAGGGTGGGCACCATCTGCTCACCCTGGCCGACCCGCGTTATCCGTCGCGGCTGCTGGATGTGGCCAATCCACCTTTGTTGTTGTTTGCACAAGGGCGCTTGAGCCTGTTGCAGGCACCCTCGGTGGCGGTGGTGGGCAGCCGTCACCCCACTGCACAGGGCGCGGACAACGCCCATGCCTTTGCCCGGGCGCTCAGTGAAGCCGGGGTGACGGTGATCTCGGGCCTGGCGCGTGGCGTGGACGCCGCCGCGCACGAGGGGGCGTTGGTCGGTGCGGCGCTGCGGGGCGCGACCCTTGCGCCGGGCAGCACGATCGCCGTCGTGGGCACGGGGCTGGACCAGGTCTACCCCAAGGGTCATGGCCCTTTGCTGCGTCGCATTGCCGAGCACGGCCTGGTGCTCGGTGAGTTTCTGCTGGGCACGGGGCCGCTGCCGTCCAACTTTCCGAAGCGCAACCGCCTGGTGGCGGCGCTGTCGCAGGGCACCCTGGTGGTGGAGGCGGCGGTGCAGTCGGGCTCGCTGATCACGGCGCGGCTGGCGCTGGAGATGGGCCGCGAGGTGCTGGCCATCCCGGGCTCGATCCATTCGCCACAGTCGCGCGGCTGCCATGCGCTGATCCGACAAGGCGCCAAGCTGGTCGAGACCGCGCACGATGTGCTGGAAGAGTTGCACCTGCAGGCCGATGGCGCTGGTGTCATGGCTGCGCAGAGCGAGCTGGCTTTGAACGAGGAGGCCGACGCCACACCCACCGACCCGGTGCTGGCGGCCATGGGCTACGACCCGGTCAGCCAGGAGGCGCTGTCGGCCCGCACGGGTTGGGGGCCGGCCGAGCTGGGGGCCCGCTTGTTGGAACTGGAGCTGATGGGACAGGTGGCCCGCTTGCCCGGGCAGCTGTTCCAGCGTGTCGCAGCGGCCTGAGCTCGGTGGGTCTTGCGATAATGCAGTGGTGACGATCATCCAGAACCTGGGCCTGGTGCCCTACGAGCCCACGATGGCGGCCATGCAGGCCTTCACCGAGCAACGCACGGCGGACACGCCCGACGAGATCTGGGTGTGCCAGCACACGCCGGTGTTCACCCAGGGGTTGGCCGGCAAGGCCGACCACGTGCTGTTCAACCCCGATGGGCCCGACCACATTCCGGTGGTGCAGACCAACCGGGGCGGGCAGGTGACCTATCACGGGCCGGGGCAGATCGTCGCCTACCCCCTGCTGGACCTGCGCCGCCGCGGCTATTTCGTCAAGGAATACGTCTACCGCCTGGAGGAGGCCGTGATCCGCACGCTGATGCACGTGGGCGTGACCGGGCACCGCGTCGCCGGGGCGCCGGGCATCTATGTGCGCCTGAGCGATCCGTTTGCCCATGCGGCGTTGAGCACGCCGGTTCACCCGGATGACCCGTTTCGCGGGCTGGGCAAGGTGGCTGCACTGGGCATCAAGGTCAGCCGCCATTGCACTTACCACGGCGTGTCGCTCAACGTGGCGATGGACCTGAGCCCGTTCCAGCGCATCAACCCCTGCGGCTACGCGGGCCTGGCCACGGTGGACCTGGCCTCGCTGGGCGTGCAGGTCGATCCCTGGGAGATTGGGGCGGTGCTGGCGGCGCAGCTGGACGCGCGTCTGGCCCCTTGAGGGGTGTGCATGGACGCGGGCATCGGCGTGGCGGTCAGCGGGTGAGCGTGCAGGAGTGGCGCCGGATGCGTCCTCTTTGACCTCAAGGACCCCGGCAAAAGGACAGATCGGCTACAGTGACGAATTGGCCGTGCTACCCGCGGCGGCCTGTGTCAGCCGCGGTCGCCTATCCGGCGGCCGTGCCCACCTTGAAATTGCGCCATGACCACTGAACGCACCTCTGCCCCTCCGGCTGCCGAGCAGCCCGTCGCTTACGACCCCACGGCCAAGCAAAAGGCCCAGGCCAAGACGGCCCGCATCCCCATCAAGGTGGTGCCCGCAGGCGAGGTGCTGAAAAAGCCCGACTGGATCCGTGTCAAAGCCGGTTCGCCCAGCACGCGCTTTTACGAGATCAAGAACATCCTGCGCGAGCACAAGCTGCACACGGTGTGCGAAGAGGCGTCCTGCCCCAACATCGGCGAGTGCTTTGGCCACGGCACGGCCACGTTCATGATCATGGGTGACAAGTGCACCCGCCGCTGCCCCTTCTGCGATGTGGGTCATGGTCGCCCCGATCCGCTGGACGTCAACGAGCCGGCCAACCTGGCCAAGACGATTGCGGCGCTCAAGCTCAAGTACGTGGTGATCACCTCCGTGGACCGCGACGACCTGCGCGACGGTGGCGCCGGCCATTTTGTGGAATGCATCCGCCAGATCCGCGAGCAGTCGCCCGCCACCCGCATCGAGATCCTGGTGCCCGACTTCCGCGGCCGCGATGAGCGCGCCTTGGAAATTCTCAAGGCCGCCCCGCCCGATGTGATGAACCACAACCTGGAAACCGCGCCGCGCCTGTACAAGGAAGCGCGCCCGGGCTCCGACTACCAGTTCAGCCTGAACCTGCTCAAGAAGTTCAAGGCGCTGTTCCCCGACATCCCGACCAAGAGCGGCATCATGGTGGGCTTGGGTGAGACCGACGAAGAGATCCTGCAGGTGATGCGTGACATGCGTGCGCACGACATCGACATGATCACCATCGGTCAGTACCTCGCCCCGTCTGGCCACCACCTGCCGGTGCGCCGCTACGTGCACCCCGATACCTTCAAGATGTTCGAAGCCGAAGCTCAGAAAATGGGCTTCACCCACGCGGCCGTGGGCGCGATGGTGCGCAGTTCGTACCATGCCGACCAGCAGGCCATGGGCGCCGGCGTGACAGGGACCGGCGCCGCCTAAGCCCTCTCGTCAGGCTGCAGGCCGGGCGCTGGGCACTCACCCGCTGCGAGGCGGG
>JAGNPA010000307.1 GCA_017989885.1 Aquabacterium sp. | reverse complement strand
TGCAGCGATCGAAGCCGATTACGGCATGACTGATGGCAACCTCGCCTTGAGCATCCGCGCGCCTCTGGTGGGCTACGCCCTCAAGCGTTGGTCGGTGGATTGCACCGCAGACCACTGCCTCAGCCCCCAATCGCACCACCTGTGGCTGCGCAACGCGAGGGTGCTCGATGGGGTGGAAAGCGCCATCCTTGCGCCAGGTTTCACTGCTTCACCAGACACCTCAGCGGCCAAAGCCTGATCCATGTTTAACGCCGAAATCTCCGCCGGATCCCTCTTGTTGCCCGAGAGCCGCCGCCTTGCGCGCCTGCTTCGCACCAAGCCTACGCCTGGGGCCTGGGATGCTGCGCTGTATGAAGAGAACCTGCTTCAAAAAAAACCTGCTACCGCCAAGCGCCAGGCCACGCTGATCCGCAAGCGCCTGGAAACTCTGGACGCTGAGGCCTGGAACCTGATTGCGGACGGGGAGGCAGAAACCGCCTCCCAGCTGCTGCTGGCCGGCGCCATTCGCCACAGCAGCCTGTTGGGCGAGTTTCTGCGCACCGTGTACGGCCCGGCGCTGCAGCGCCTGGATGCCCAGCTCACCCCTGTGGTTTGGGAGTCCTTCCTGACCGACTGCGCGCAGCAAGACCCTGCGGTGGGCCAGTGGGCCGCATCCACCCGCACCAAGCTCTACCAGGTGGTGATGCGCATCCTGGCGGAAACCAAATACCTGGCTTCTACTCGCCAGCCCCTGCTTACCCCACCCATGCTGCACCCCGTGGTCAAGCAGCAGCTCATTCGCCTGGGCGCACAAGACACCCTCAAAGTGATGGACTTTCACCGATGACCACCCGATTCGAAGAACGGCTCAACCAGATCCTGCCCCGCCTTGTCTCGCCCGACGTGCTCAGCAACCAGGGGGCTGGCGGCGAAATCGGCTTCTGGATTTTTGACTACCCGCCCGAGGAAGAAATGGCCATGCGTGCCTGGCTGGCCGATGTCATTGAACCTGGCCTGCGCAAACAGGTGCCCGCAGTTCGTTTCCAAACGGTGGACCTGTTCCAGCTGGTGGTGGACCTGCTCGACGAGCGCAAGCTTTTCGACAAGGCGTGCGAGATGCAGGCCAACAAGGGCGATGCTGCCGTGCTCGCGTCTTTGCGCTCTGTGCTGAAAGAAGACCGCCTGGCCGCCCGCATGACAGAAAAGCTGGACGTCACCCAGCTGGATCTGCTCATCGTCAAAGGCGTGGGGGCGGTGTACCCGCTATTGCGCACCCACACGCTGCTTTCGGCACTGCATCCGCACATGCGCAACACGCCGCTGCTCATGCTCTACCCGGGCACCTACAACGGGCAGTCGCTCAGCCTGTTCAACACACTGTCTGACGACAACTATTACCGCGCGTTCCGTCTCGTGTCCTGAGCCACTTGCTCCCCCAGGCCCCAACTCACAGATCGATACCCATGCAAATTCAAGAACTGTTCGCCAAGCCCATCGACCGGCCCATCAACGGCGTCATCAAAGCCGACCAGCGCGATGCCGAAAGCGTCTGGCAGGAGCTGGACGAATACGTGGCCACCAAGCAGGTCACCGAGTACCTGCGCAAGTTCTTCGACGCCTACCTGGCCACCGCGCAGCACCCCAACGACCCCGCCATCGTCTCGCGCATGGGCGTATGGGTGTCGGGCTTCTTCGGCTCCGGCAAGTCGCACTTCATCAAAATCCTGTCGTACCTGCTCTCCAATATGGAAGCAGCCCAGCCCGGCACCGGCCAGGCCCGACGAGCGCTCGACTTCTTCCAGAGCAAGCTCAGAGACCCCATGCTGCTGGGCGACATGCGCCGCGCCGTGGCTGGGCAAACTGATGTGATCCTGTTCAACATCGACTCCAAGGCCGACGCGAAGAACGACCGAGACGCCATCCTGCAGGTCTTCCTGCGCGTGTTTAACGAAATGCAGGGCCTCTCGGGCGATGCCCCCCATGTGGCCGACATGGAGCGCCACCTCATCAGCAAGGGCGCGTTCGATACCTTCAAGCAGGCATTCAAAGCCTCCAACGGCAACGATTGGGAGAACGAGCGCGACGCGGTGGACTTCCTGCGCGACGACGTGATCGCTGGCCTAAGCCAGGCGCTGGGCATGACCGAAGACTCGGCTGGCAAGTGGTTTGACGACGCCCGTGAGCGCCACAAGATCAACATCGAAGGTTTTGCCGCGCTGGTCAATACCTACCTAGAAAGCAAAGGGCCGCAGCACCGCGTGGTGTTCCTGGTGGACGAGGTGGGCCAGTTCATCGGCAACAACACCCAGCTCATGCTCAACCTGCAAACCATCACCGAGCAACTGGGCACCCAGTGCAAGGGCAGGGCGTGGGTCATCGTCACCAGCCAGGCCGACATTGAAGCCACCCTGGGCGAGGGCAGCAAGGCCACTGGGCAAGATTTCTCCAAGATTCAAGGGCGCTTCCACACCCGGCTGCTGCTGTCCAGCTCCAACACCGACGAGGTGATTGCCCACCGCCTGCTCGAAAAAACCCCCGAGGCCAAGGCGGCCTTGCAGGCCATCTGGGCGGCCAAGGCCGACATCATCAACAACCAGCTCTCGTTTTCTGACCACGCCACCACCTTCAAGCGCATCCAGAGCGCCGAAGACTTCGCCGCCCACTACCCCTTTGCGCCTTATCAGTTCCAGCTGCTGCAAAAGGTGTTCGAGTCCATCCGCAAGGTAGGCGCTACGGGCGTGCACCTTGCCAAGGGCGAGCGCTCCATGCTCGATGCGTTCCAGACCGCTGCCCTCATCAACCGGCATCGGGGTACCGACGCACTCATCCCGCTGTACGACTTCTATCCGGCCATCGAATCGTTCCTGGAGCCCGCCGTCAAGCGCGCCATCGACCAGGCCTCCGACAACCCCGGCCTGCAAAAACGTGCAGACCAGCTCGACGACATCAAGCTGCTGCGCGCGCTCTTTCTCATCCGCTATGCAGACGCCGTCAAAGGCACGGTAGACAACTTGGCCACCCTGTGCCTGGCCGAGATCGACGCCGACAAACTGGCCCTCAAGCGCAGCATCTCTGAAAGCCTGGAACGCCTGGAGCGCGAAAACCTCGTCAACCGCAACGGCGACCTGTGGTTCTTCCTGACCAACGAAGAACGCGACGTGTCGCAAGAAATCAAAGCCGTGGAAATTTCCAGCGCCGAGCTCAGTCGCCTCATGGCCGAGCTGGTGTTTGAAGAAATTCTCAGCGGGCAAACCAAGGTGCGCCACCGCGAAACCAAGGCCGACTACGACTTCAACCGCCTGCTCGACGGTGCCCCCTACCG
>JAGNPA010000306.1 GCA_017989885.1 Aquabacterium sp. | reverse complement strand
AAGGAGCCACGCCAGAACGGATGCTCCAGCCACGAGCCGCACACCTCGTGGACGTGCATGCCAACGCGCAGGGAATCGGTGGGGATTTTTCGGAGCATGGTCAGCGGAGGAGGCAGCCATCGCTGCGAGATGCCTGAATCTTAGGACGCGGAACGCACAACGTTCAGGCGAGCTTGCGTGAAATCACCGCAAAGTGCGTGATTTTACTCAGGGTTATCCCTGGCTCGATTTCGTGACGCGCCGATTCACCCTCAACATTCACATGTCACTTCGGTTTCTGGGTGTTTTCCTTTCTTGTCTGGTCTTTGGCATGCGTCTTCACAATCTGGGCATCGCCCGCAAACTCTGGCTGGGCGTGATCTTTCTGATCGTGGCCAACATGTTCATCGTTGGCTTCTCGGGCGTGCGCACGGCCACGCTCACAGCCCGCTTTGATGCGGCGTTCGCGCAGCTGGATGCCAAACTGGCGGTCGCCCAGGAGTGGGCCAGCCAGAGCGAAGCCGAGGCAAACCGTGCGGCCGTGCTGAGCCACACACCCGGCGCCATCGATCCGATGGCCGTGGCCCGCGAGCAGAGCCAGGCCAAGCTGGTGACACTCCGCCAGCAGCTGGACGATCTGCCGCTGGACGAGGCTGACCGTGCCCAGCTCGCGCGCATCGACGCGGCACAAGCGCAGTTCACCCAGGCCCTGGCCCAGCCCGAGCAGATCGAGCCGGCGCTGAAGGCCTATGCCGAAGCCCTGCACGAGTTCTCGGCCATGCAACCGAGGGCCGCCACCGCCTTGCGCCACCAGTTTGGCGAGGCGCGCCGTGGCACGGTGCTGATCGCGGGCGTGATGGGCGTGGTGGTGCTGAGCACCATGGCCTTGGGCGCCGCGCTGCTGATCCGCTCCATCCGTCGTCCCCTGAACACTGCTGTCGAAGCGGCTGCCCAGATGGCCGCCGGCAACCTGCGCGTGCACGTCAGCTCGCAGGCCAGCGACGAGATCGGCCAGTTGCTGAACTCGCTGGGCACCTTGAGCAGCTCGCTCAACCACCTGGTGGGCGATGTGCGTCACACCACCGACAGCATCTTCACGGCCTCCAGCGAGATCGCGGTGGGCAACCAGGACCTCTCCAACCGCACCGAGCAGACCGCCGCCAACCTCGAAGAAACCGCTTCGTCGATGATCGAGCTGACCGGCAATGTGCACGAGTCGGCCAACGCGGCCCAGCAGGCCCACGCCCTGGTCGAGCAGGCCTCGGCCACCGCCCGGCGCGGGGGTGAGGTGATGGACCGGGTCGTGAGCAACATGGACGGCATCGCTCAGGCCTCGCGCAAGATCGGCGACATCATTGGCGTGATCGACGGCATCGCTTTCCAGACCAACATCCTGGCCTTGAACGCGGCCGTGGAAGCTGCGCGGGCCGGTGAGCAGGGCCGCGGCTTTGCGGTGGTGGCGGGCGAAGTGCGCACGCTGGCGCAGCGCAGCGCGGAAGCCGCCCGCGAGATCAAGGGCCTGATCGGCGCCTCGGTGACGCAGGTGGAATCGGGCGCCAAGCTGGTGCAGGATGCGGGGGCCACCATGCAGGAAATCGTCAACGACGTGGTGCGCGTCAGCAGCGTGATCAGTGAGATCTCGACCGCTGCGGCCGAGCAGAGCAGCAGCATCGGCCAGATCAACCAGGCGGTCAGCCATCTCGACCAGATGACGCAGCAAAACGCGGCCTTGGTGGAAGAGTCGACCGCCGCTGCCGCCAGCCTCACCGAGCAGGCGCAACGCCTGGCCGATGCGGTCAACGCCTTCCAGACCGACGCGCAACGGGGCTGAACCCCGCGCCCTCAGCGGGGGCGCAAGCGCGCCAGCTGGCGGTCGTGCCAGCGCGCCAGCAGCGCCTGGGCCAGCATGGCGCCCAGGGTGGCCATCAGCATGTCGGCCTGGGTGTCAAACGGGTCGCCCTGCGTGGCCAGGAACTCGTCGGCCCCGGCGCCCAGCGCCAGCGCGGCCCACCACTCGATGAACTCGTAAACCGCACTGATGGCCAGCGCCACGCTGGTCACCAGGGTGAAGAGCCAGCCACCCGGCTGCAAGGGCGTCTGGCGCAGCAGGATTTCGCGCGCCACCATGGCGGGGATGAAGCCCTGCGCCAGATGGCCGATGCGGTCGTAGTGGTTACGGCTGAAATCGAACCACTCCTGCAACCAAAAGCCCAAGGGCACACGGGCGTAGGTGTAGTGCCCCCCCACCATCAGGACGATGGCGTGGAGCAGGATCAGGGCGTAGACCAGCGGCGTGAGCGGAAAGCGCGACCGCGTAAAGGCCAGCACCGGCACGGCGATGAACACCGGCAGCACCTCCATCACCCAGACGCCGGGATCGTAGGCGCCGATCCAGGACCAGGCGAGCACCGCCAGGATGATGGCCAGCCAGGCGAATTCAGACAGGTGTGTGCGTGCGTTCATGCGGGGTCCCTAGACATGCAAAAGGCCGCACGAGGCGGCCTTTCATTGTGCACGGGTGTGGAGGTCAGCCCTTCAGGCCTGCCTCTGCGCGCAGCACCTGGGCCTTGTCCGTGCGCTCCCAGGTGAACTCGGGCTCGTCGCGACCGAAGTGCCCGTAGGCGGCCGTCTTCTGGTAGATCGGGCGCAGCAGGTCCAGCATCTGGATGATGCCCTTGGGGCGCAGGTCGAAGTGGGCGTTCACCAACTTGGCGATCTGGTCGTCCGGGATCACGCCGGTGCCGAAGGTGTTGACCGTCACGTTCATCGGGCGGGCCACGCCGATGGCATAGGCCACCTGCACCTGGCACTGCTTGGCCAGGCCGGCGGCCACCACGTTCTTGGCGACATAGCGGGCGGCGTAGGCAGCCGAGCGGTCCACCTTGGTCGGGTCCTTGCCCGAGAAGGCGCCACCACCGTGCGGGCAGGCGCCGCCGTAGGTGTCGACGATGATCTTGCGGCCGGTCAGGCCACAGTCACCCTGCGGGCCACCGATGACGAAGCGGCCGGTCGGGTTGATCAGGTACTTGGTCTCGCTGGTGAGCCATTCCTTCGGCAGCACCGGCTTGATGATTTCTTCGCGCACCGCCTCATAGAAGCTGTCCTTCATCTTGGTGGCGGTTTCCGACTGGTCGGGGCTGTGCTGGGTGGACAGCACCACGGTGTCGATGCCCACGGGCTTGCCGTCGACATAGCGCAGCGTGATCTGACCCTTGGCGTCCGGGCGCAGGAAGGGCAGGCGGCCGTCCTTGCGCAGCTGGGCCTGACGCTCGACCAGGCGGTGCGCGTAGTAGATGGCCGCAGGCATCAGCTCGGGCGTCTCGTCGCAGG
>JAGNPA010000305.1 GCA_017989885.1 Aquabacterium sp. | reverse complement strand
GCAGGCCTTCTTGCCGGCCATCAGCGAAGGCGACAAGCGCGTGCTGGTGATCGACGGCGAGCCCGTGCCTTACGCCCTGGCGCGCATCCCGCAAGGCGGTGAGGTGCGCGGCAACCTGGCGGCCGGCGGCAAGGGCGTGGCCCAGCCTTTGAGCGAATCGGACTGGGCCATTGCGCGGGAACTGGGGCCGATTCTGGCTTCGCGCGGCCTGCTGCTGGTCGGCCTGGACATCATCGGCAACCGCCTCACCGAGATCAATGTGACCAGCCCGACCTGCTTCCAGGAAATCACCGACCAGACCGGCTGGAACGTCGCCCAACGCTTTGTGGACGCGCTGGAAAGCGCCGTTTCGCGCCAGCAGCGACAATGACCCCCTGCGCCGGGCCTGCCGGCGCCTTCTTTTTTTCGGATCTTCTCTCCCATGGCTGTTTTGACCCTGAGCAACGCCTGCCTGGCCTATGGCCACGTCGCCCTGCTCGACCACACCGCGTTTTCGCTGGAAACCGGCGAGCGTGTTGGCCTGATCGGCCGCAATGGCACCGGCAAATCTTCGCTGCTCAAGATCATGGCGGGCCTGGAAAAGCCCGATGACGGCCAGTTGCAGGTGCAAAACGGCATCGAGGTGGCCTATGTGCCCCAGGAGCCCACGTTCACCACCGACGCGACCGTGTTCAGCACGGTCAGCGAAGGCCTGGCCGAAGTCAAGGCGGCGCGCGAGCGCTTTGAGGCCCACGCCGAAGGTGAGGACCTCGATGCCTTGATGACCTTCATCGAGTCCCGCAATGGCTGGAACTGGGAGCAGCGCGTCGACGAAACCCTGCAGCGTCTGCACCTGGACCCGGACCTGGCGATCTCGGGCCTGTCGGGCGGCACGAAGAAGCGGGTGGCGCTGGCACGTGCGCTGGTGGCCAGCCCGGACGTGCTGTTCCTGGACGAGCCGACCAACCACCTGGACCTGGACGCCATCACGTGGCTGGAAGAGCTGCTGGTGGCCTTCAAGGGCGCCATCGTGCTGATCTCCCACGACCGGGCCTTCCTGGACAACGTCTGCACCCGCATCGTCGAACTCGACCGGGGCCAGCTGCGCACCTATCCCGGCAACTTCACCGCTTACGAAGGCCTCAAGGCCCAGCAACTGGCCGACGAAGCCGTCACCAACGCCAAGTTCGACAAGGTGTTGGCCCAGGAAGAAGTCTGGATCCGCAAGGGCGTCGAAGCGCGTCGCACGCGCTCGGTGGCCCGCATCAAGCGCCTGGAAGACCTGCGCAGCGCACGTTCGTCCCGTCGAGATGTCGTCGGACGGGTCAAGCTGGAAGTCTCGCAAGGCGACCGTGGTGGCAAGATCGTGGCGGAGCTCGAAGACGTCAGCAAGCGCTATGGCAACCGTGACATCGTCAAGAACTTCACCGGCACCATTTTGCGTGGCGACAAGGTGGGCCTGGTGGGCTCCAACGGCGCCGGCAAGACCACGCTGCTCAAGATGATCTTGGGCGAGCTGCAACCCGACAGCGGCACCGTCAAGCAAGGCGCCAACCTGGGCGTGGCTTACTTCGACCAGATGCGTGACCACCTGGACCTCAACGCCACGCTGGCTGACTTCATCAGCCCGGGCAGCGAGTGGATCGAGATCAACGGCGCGCGCAAGCACGTGATGGGCTACCTGCAGGACTTCCTGTTCTCGCCGGCCCGCGCCAACTCGCCCGTGCGCACGCTCAGCGGTGGCGAACGCAACCGCCTGCTGCTGGCGCGCCTGTTTGCCAAGCCCTCCAATGTGCTGGTGCTCGACGAGCCCACCAACGACCTGGACATCGACACGCTCGACCTGCTGGAAGACCTGCTGGCCGACTACCCCGGCACCGTCTTCCTGGTCAGCCACGACCGTCGCTTTCTGGACAACGTGGTCACCTCGACGCTGGTGGCCGAGGGCGAAGGCCGTTGGCGCGAATACGAAGGCGGTGTCGAAGACTGGCTGATTCAGTCGCGCCGCGCCAAGGCACTGGCCGCTGGCAAGCCGGGCGCGTCGGCCATCGCTTCGGCCACCAAGCAAGGCACGGCCGCCGACAGTCGCACGCCCGTGTCCGTGGCAGCCGATACGGCCCCGGCGGCCCCCGCCGTGGCACCGGTGGTGGCGCAGCCCAAGCGCAAGCTCAGCTACAAGGAGCAGCGCGAACTGGACGAGTTGCCTGCCCGCATTGAGGCCCTGGAGACCGAGCAGGCCGAGCTGAACAAGCAGCTGGCCGATCCCGAGGTCTACAGCAAGGAAGGTGGCAACGTGGCGGCCATGCACGCCCGCGTCGAAGCGATCGACGAGGAACTGATGGGCTTGCTGGAGCGCTGGGAAACGCTGGGCGGACGCTGACGTTCAGGCGCTCTGCAGGGCGGAGGGTGAGGCCATCCACGCCCCCCCTGCCGCACCGCCGCTGTGTGCGGCGGCAAACAACTCGGCACAGGCCGCTTCAGGATCGTCGCTGGCGAGCACCTCGGGCACCAACGGCGCCAAGCGCCGCGTGTCCACGCGCAGCACGCGCTGCTTGATCGCAGCGACCTGGGTGGGGTGCATCGAAAACGTCCGCAGTCCCATGGCCAACAGCAACTCGGTGAAAGCCGGGTCGCCCGCCATTTCACCGCACACGCTCACGCCCCGGCCTGCGGCGCGCGCCTGCGTGATCGAGGCCTGGATCAGGCCGAGCACGGCCGGGTTCCACGGGTCGTAGAGGTGGGACACCTCCTCGTCGGTCCGATCGATGGCCAGGGTGTACTGGATCAGGTCGTTCGTGCCGATCGAGATGAAATCGAAGTGGCGCAGGAACACCGGCAGCGTCAAGGCCGCCGCCGGCACCTCGATCATGGCGCCCAGCTCCACCTCGCCAAACGGCTTGCCCGCCTCGACCAGTTGCCGGCGCGCATGGTCCACGTGCTCCAGCGTCTGGCGGATCTCGCGCAGGTTGCTCAGCATCGGGATCATGACCTTGACCGGGCCATGCACAGCGGCACGCAAGAGCGCCCGCAGCTGCCGGCGGAACATGCTGGGCTCGGACAGGCTCCAGCGGATGGCGCGCAAACCCAAGGCCGGATTGAGCACCGACTCCTGGCGCAGCTCGGATGGCGTCATGCCCTCCAGCGGCTTGTCGGCGCCAATGTCGATCGTGCGGATCGTGACGGGCAGGCCTTTCATCGCCTCGACGGCACGACGGTACGCGTCGTACTGCTCTTCTTCGTCGGGCAGATGGCCGCCGCGGTTCATGAACAGGAACTCGCTGCGGAACAAGCCCACGCCCACGGCGCCCGCCTCCAGGGCCACGGGGGCGTCTTCGGGC
>JAGNPA010000304.1 GCA_017989885.1 Aquabacterium sp. | reverse complement strand
GGGCAGAATTACGAGGTTCACCCTGAACTGGGGGTGGTGGCGGCCCGCTGGGTGGGCGAGCCGGGAGCCGGTCCCGTGGTGCTCGACGGGGCCTTGCTGGCCCACATGGAGGCCGCGCTGTCTCGACCCGCCCCCCAGCCCGATGCCTTGACCATGCTCTCGGATGCCATCCCCACCCAGGTCCTGCCCACCGCCGTGCCGTCCTTGATGGCGGCCTGCATGCCCGCCTTGTCCGAGCTCAAGGCGGTGCTGCGCTCACTGATTCACTATCATCTCGGTTCCCAGACGCTGCGCACGCGCCAGCTCATGATGGAACTCCAACAATCATGACCTTCTCAGGCTCCCAATTGACCGCCTTCGATGCCCCTTTGCTGGGCGTCAACATCGACCACGTCGCGACCTTGCGCAATGCGCGCGGCGGGCGTTTCCCGGACCCGGTGGCGGCTGCCTTGCTGGCCGTCGAGGGTGGGGCCGACATCATCACTTTCCACCTGCGTGAAGACCGCCGTCACATCCGCGACGAAGATGTCGTCCGCCTGAAAGAGGCCATTGCTGTGCCGCTGAACTTCGAGGCGGCCGTCACCGACGAGATGCTGGACATCATCGAGCGCACGGCGCCCGAGCATGTTTGCCTGGTGCCCGAGCGCCGTCAGGAGGTCACCACCGAGGGCGGGCTGGATGTGGCCGGTCAGTTCAATCGCATGCAGAACGCCTGCGCGCGTCTGGCCGCCGCGGGCAGCCGTGTCTCCCTGTTCATCGGCGCCGATCCGGTGCAGATTGAAGCCGCCGCGAAAGCCGGTGCCCCGTGCGTCGAGCTGCACACCGGGCCTTTGGCCCATGCCTGGTGGGACGGCGATCAGGCAGGCTTGCAACGTGAGCTGACGCGCATCCAGGAAGGCCTGCGCTTCGCACGCAGCCTGGGTCTGCGCACCCACGCGGGTCACGGCCTGGCCCTGTCGCAAAGCGAGCCGGGGCAGGCCGATCACGTCAGCAGCACGGCCCTCGTGGCCGCCTTGCCCGACGTGGCCGAGCTGCACATTGGCCACGCCCTCATCGGTCACGCCGTGTTTGTCGGCCTGCGCCAGGCAATTGCCGATTTCAAGGCCGAGGCCATCCGGGCCCGCCGTCCATCGGCCGTCTGAACAAACGGCCCCTGACGCCCCATGATTGCCGGCATCGGAACCGATCTGTGTGACGTGCGCCGCATCGAGGCGGCCGTCTCGCGCCTGGGCGACCGCTTTGCCCATCGCATCCTGGGCGAGACGGAACAACAGGTGTACGCCGAGCGCCGTCAGGCCCATGCCCAGCGCGCCAGTCGGTATCTGGCCAGCCGCTTTGCCGCCAAGGAAGCGTTTGCCAAGGCCATTGGCCTGGGGGTGCGTCACCCCATGAACTGGCATGATTGCCAGGTCATCAACGACGAACGGGGGCAACCCCGGTTTCAACTCAGTGGTGAGCTCGCCAGCTGGTTTGCCAGCCGCACCTGGTGCGCGCACCTTTCCCTGTCGGACGAGGGCGATCACGCCCTGGCCTTCGTGGTCATCGATCTCCTACCTTCTGCAACATGAGCACTTCCAAGCGATCCAAGCCCGCCGCCGCACAGGCCGTCCATGACGATTTCGAGGCCGTGGCCCACGCCCCGGTGGTGCTCGACATCGAAGGACTGACCCTCAACGACGATGACCGCCGCCGCCTGGCGCATCCGCTGACCGGCGGCCTGATCCTGTTTGCGCGCAACTGGGCGTCGCGCTCGCAACTCACGGCCTTGTGTGCCGAGATCAAGGCCATTCGCCCGGATGTCTTGATCTGCGTGGACCACGAAGGCGGTCGCGTGCAGCGCTTCAAGACCGATGGTTTCACCCATGTGCCCGAGATGCGCAGTCTGGGCCAGATGTGGATGAACGACGGCAAGGGCGGGGAGGGCACGGGTGCCTTGCGTGCCACCGATGCGGCCACGGCCTGCGGCTACGTGCTGGCCAGTGAGCTGCGCTCCTGCGGCGTCGACCTGACCTTCACCCCCGTGCTGGACCTGGACTGGGGCGAGAGCGGCGTCATCGGTGACCGCGCCTTCCACGGCGACCCGCGCGTGGTGACGGTACTGGCCAAGAGCGTGATGCACGGCCTGCTGCTGGCCGGCATGGCCAACTGCGGCAAGCATTTCCCGGGACATGGCTTCGTCAAGGCCGACTCGCACGTGGACGTGCCGGTGGACAAGCGCAGCCTCAAGGCCATCCTGGCCGACGACGCCAAACCCTACGAGTGGATGAGCACCTCGCTGACCAGCGTGATGCCAGCCCACGTCATCTACCCGAAGGTGGACAGCCTGCCTGCCGGTTTCTCGCCACGCTGGCTGCAAGACATCCTGCGCGGTCAGATGGGCTTCACCGGCGCCATCTTCAGCGATGACCTGAGCATGGAAGGCGCCAGCGTGGCCGGCAACCACACCCAAGGTGCGGTGGCGGCGTTGAACGCAGGCTGCGACATGGTGCTGCTGTGCAACCAGTCGCTCAACGGTGGCCAGGCCGTGGACGAGCTGCTCGATGGCCTGACCAACGCCCTGGCCCGTGGGGAGTGGGAGCTGAGCCCCGACAGCGAGGCGCGTCGCCTCGACCTGCTGCCTCAGACGGCGCCCTTCCCCTGGGACGAGTTGATGCACCTGCCGCAATACCAGCAGGCGCTGGCCAAGCTGCCGCGCTGAGCGCGCGGCAGTTGACGGCAGAAGAGGGCGAGGGCGGCCTCAGTGGTCGCCGTCGGCGTACATCGCGTCGATCAGGGCGCACTGTCGCTCCATCACCACCTTGCGCTTGACCTTGAGGGTGGGGGTCAGCTCACCCTTCTCCACCGTGAGAGTGGTCGGCATGATGGTGAACTTGCGAACCTGACACGGCCGTGTCAGCTTGGCATTGACCTGGTCGATCTCGGCCTGCACCTCCGCCAGCACCTTCGGGTGCGTGAACAGATCGGTCGAGGTTGGCAGCTTGGCACTGTGGGCAAAGGCCGCCAGCGCGGCGGCATCCAGCGTCACCAGAGCCGTGAGGTAGTTGTGGCCATCACCGCACACCACGGCATGCTCGATCAGGTGGGTGTCCATCAGCGAGGCTTCGATGTTGCCCGGTGAGATGTTCTTGCCGCCCGAGGTGATGATCAGGTCCTTCTTGCGCCCGGTGATGTAGACATAGCCGTCGGCGTCCACGCGCCCCAGGTCGCCAGTGAGCAGCCAGTCGTCCCGCATGGTCTCGGCGGTCGCTTCAGGCTGGCCCATATACCCCTTGAAGACGTTAGGGCCGCGCACCAGCAACTCACCATCTTCGGCGACATGGATC
>JAGNPA010000303.1 GCA_017989885.1 Aquabacterium sp. | reverse complement strand
GTGGACCAGGGTCTGCTCGCCCGGGTCGATGTGGTGATCGGATTCGACCAGCGTGGCGCACAGATCGAGCAGGATCAGGCGCAGGCCGGTGTCGTCGATCTCGTCGAGCATGGCGTGCCAGCCGGATGTGGGCAGGGCTTGCGCGCCCTGCCAGGGCATCTCGGCGTGGGTGCGCAGGTCATCGCACAGTTGCTGCGTCACCAACATGAAATGCGGGTGACTCAGGTCGAGGCGGTGCGGGATGTCGTGGCGTTTGAGCGCGTCCATTTCATCGCGGCTGACATGGCAGTCAGCCAGCAGGACCATGCTCACGATGCGGGCGGCGGATTCGGGGCTGTTGCGACGGTAGCTGCGCATGGAAAACTCCACTGAAGTTCACAAGGAGCCCCAGCATACAAATTTCCATGCATCGAGAAAATCAGAATTTATTTTGTGAAGATGAAGGGAAAGGCGATATGTTCACCTAAGTGGTGCGTGCGGTCTGGCGCACCAATGAAAAGCGCCCGGACGGGCCGGGCGCAGTGGGGGTGGGCGCAGAGAAGGATCAGTTGAAGATCTTGCCCAGCTTGATCAACTGGGTTTCGCCATTGCCTTTGTCGAGGCCGTCGTTGTCGTTGACCAGGTAAACATTGCCGTCGGCCAGGCGTGCCAGGCCTTCGATCTTCTCCAGCACGTGGCCACGGGTGGCGCGCAGGTCGGGCAGCACGTCGCGCACCAGGGTCTTGCTCAGCACGTTGCCGTCGACCTTGCCTGTCAGGTCAATGCGGTAGATCTTCTTGATGGTGGCGTCGGGGCCAGCCTGGTTGTCGCGCTCGATCACGGCGAAGCGATTGTTGCCCAGCGCCATGATTTCCGACAGGCCTACCCAGCCGCCGTTGGCCGAGGTGACGACATCGAGCGGGTAGAACATGAACGACCAGGTCTGGGTGGTCAGGTCGTACACGCCGATGCGCGCGTGATTGGCCATGTCACCCGTCCAGGGGAGTTGGAAGGCGACCACCAGCTTGCCATCGGCCTCGGCAATGCCCTCAAAGCCATTGCTGGTCTGCTTGGCGTTCACATCCGCAGGCAACTGGATGATGTTTTCGATGACGCCCGTGGCCGAGACCTTGAAGATCAGGTTGGCGCTTTTGCCGAGCGCGCCTTCCGAGGCGATCCAGAAACCGCCGCTGGAGGCGATCGCGATGCCTTCGGGGTCGATGTTGACGCTCTGGTCGGCGGTGTTGACCAGCGCGGGCAGATCGGCATCGTCAAACGTGCTGGTGCTGGCGGTGTCCGGCAGACTGGTGGCGAGGGCAGCGATCAGGCCGTTCGGATCGGTGATGCGGATCTCGCGTTGCAGCTTGGCCGGCGTGACGCTGGTGTCGATCTCGAAGATGCGGTTGCCCTTGAAGAAGGCATCGTCGATGGCGTAGAGCAGCGAACCGGTGGGCGCGGCAGCCAGTCCGGACAGGGCTGACCAGGGGATCGGGGTGCCATCGGTGCGGTTGACCGATTCGAGGGTCGGGTACTTCGGCGCAGCCTTCTGGTACTGGTAGATGTTGAGCGCTGCAAAGATGGAGGGCTTGCCGACCACGGGGTCGGTCTCTTCACTGGCCGTGATGACCAAGTTGCGCGACGGGATGGTCAGCACGCCTTCGGGTGCCTGGGCCGAGGGCAGCACCTGCTTGAGCGTGGGCTGGTTGGCGCTGCTGAGGTCGTAGACGGCCAGCACGCTGGAGCGCTCCGAGGCCACGAACAGGTAGTCGGTGCGGTCAAAGCGGCCTGCGGCAACGTTCTCGGGCTCGTTGCCCTTGGCATCCGAGCGTTTGTCGTTGGTGTGGCCGATGCGCGCCATCAGGTGCTCCATCGTGTTGCCTGCGTCGTAGGCCACGCTGCCGTCGGTGTTGAACAGCGTGAAGCCACGGCTGCCGCCGTCCAGGTCGCCTTCGTTGGCGGTGACGAACTGGCTGGTGGACACCCAGGTGACACCGTCCGGTTCGCGCAGGCGATTGCTCAGGCTTTCCGTCAGGTTGACCTGGTTGGGGCGCTCATCGGTCAGGTCGATCTGCGTCAGGGAGACTTGGCCTGCCGTGAAGTCGCGGGTGACCTTGCCGGTGGCCAGGTCCACCAGCACGAGGTGGTTGTTCTCCTGCAGGGTCACCACCGCAACATTGTTGTCGTTGATGGAGACGTATTCGGGCTCGGGGTCCGTCGGGTACAGCATGGCCAGGTTGGTGAGGGCCACATCGCGCGTCTGCCAGGTGTTGGGGGCGCCGACCGCATCGACGATCACCAGTTTGCCGCCGGGCAGTTGCGGGGGCGTACCGTCGCCGAGGTCCTCGTCACGCTCGTTCTCGATCACGACGGCCACGTACTTGCCATCCTTGCTGATGGCGATGGAGTCGGGCTGACCGCCCAGCGCGATCTCGTGTACGACCGCGCGGGTGGCGATGTTGACCACAACCAGCTTGCCGTCCGGGTTGACGAAGTCACCGTTGGACGTGTTGACCGCGATGAGGGCGTGTTCGCCCCGCACCGTGATGGAGGTGGGCTCGCCACCCATCGCCAGCGCGCCCAGCGCCACGGGCGCGGACGGGTCGGTGATGTCGACAAAGCCAACTTCGTCCTTCGGGCTGTTGGTGTAGATCAGCGTCATGCCGTCCGTGCTGGCCGCGACGATCTCGGCGGCGGTCTCTTCGCGGGCTTCGCAGGAAGAGCCGAGTTGCTCGCACACGGCAAAGGTGGCCACGCGGTTGAAGAACTGGGTGGTGTCGCTGACCGAGGCGGCCACGCTGGGGACGGCCGGGGCATCATCACTGCCGCCCCCACAGGCGACCAGAAGGGTGGACAGGGCCAGGCTTGCGGCGAGGGCGGAAGCAGTTTTTTTCACGACAGCGATCACAGAGTTGAACGGATCGCGCGACGTTACGGGCGTGTCGTGAAAATGACGTGACTGAAATTTGAACAATTGAAGACAGGCCCCATCGCCTTGTGGCCCAATCTGTTCATGTCCTGGCTGAAAAAAGACCCGAACTCCATCCGCTCACCCGCAGGACTGGAGTGGCGCATCTGGAAGAAGCTGCCGCTGATCTTGCTGGTGGGCACGGGGGTGCCCTTGCTGCTGGCCGGCGCCACCTGGTTTTTCTCGCCGGTGCAGCCCGACGGTGCCCGTGACCCCGCCATCATGCGGTTCGAGTTTGTGCTGATCGGCCTGGTGATCCTGCACTGGACGCTGGTGCTGACGGTGGCCATTGGCTGCGCCATCGTCATGCTGATGAAGGGGCCGAACTACAAGGCCGACTCCTACCCCATGCCCGACAGCGACGAGCCGCTCTGAGCGGGCATCGC
>JAGNPA010000302.1 GCA_017989885.1 Aquabacterium sp. | reverse complement strand
TGTCGATGTTGATACCCTGCTGGCTGCCGTACTGGAACGTCTTTTCGTCCCACTCGGCAGGGCCCAGATCAGCCATGCCCAGCGCCTGCGCGCCGCACAGCAGCGTGCGGGTGCCGTTGACCAGACCGCCGGAACCCCACTTCGAGCCCGATGCAGCACCCTTGGTCGTGTAGACCAGGCGGTGTTCGTGGATCACGGCGCCGTCCACGGTCACGGTTGCACCAGTGAACCAAGGAGAATCCGCGCCGGACTTGGTGGCCACCGCCACCACTGCGCGCTGGTAGTCGGCATCCTTTTTCAGGGCCGCCAGCGTGCCGGGAGCCACCAGGAGCACGTAATACTCCTTGCCGCCTTCCATCAGTGGCTTGACGTAGTTCTCCTTCGCGTAGGCGATGAGATCCACGATCATCTTGTAGCTGGGAACATAGCCAGTGGTGATGCTGCCAGTCGCAGACACTGCCAGCGAGGTGCCATTCCACATCAGCGAGCGCTTAGCCGAAGGTGCGGACACATCGGCGGCAAATGCCAGGTTGGGGAAAGGCGAGCCCACGCGGGCGGCACCGTTGTTCTGGAAGGCGTAGCTGATGCCAGACAGCGTGAGGAACGTCAGCTGGTCGGTGCGGTTGGCCAGCCAGTAGGCCAGGCGATCTTTGCCCATCTCGCGGAAGTTGATCACCGTCTTCTGGTCGGCCAGCTTGCCCTTGTTGCGCACGCTGTGCGTGAGCTGGTCGATGGTGATGATCTGCGAGTACGACTGCATCGACTCTTCGTTGCCTTCGCGCTCGTTGTCACCGATAACGCCATCCTGAACCAGATCGGCCACCAGGTGCATGATGACCTGCTCGCCCTTTTCGGTCTTGGTCAGTTCGGTGATGCGCTGGATCATTGCGTTCTGGCCGGTGCCCAGGAAACGCTTGACGAACATCTGGTCGCGCGCGGCGCTCCAAACATCACGGGACCAGACGAGTTTTTGTTGCGGCGTCAGGGCCGCGAAATTGGTAAGCATTGCATGCTCCTTGATTGGTTACGACTCAGGCGTGCGCTGCCAATGCGAGAAACATGACTTGTGTGGCGGTCAAGAGCGCCGGGCGGTGTTTCACGTCCTGCCGTGGGGACGAAATCACCCTGGAGAGGATGGCCAGCAGGCGGGTGGTTCCCGCTGACCCTGAGCTTCAGTCGCCGCGCAGGCGCTTCTTCTCAGCCGGTGTCAGCGCCTCGAATTGCTCCTCGGTCAGCTGAGATACATTCACTCGGGTTGCGGTAGCCCGCTGCCCGATACCTGCTTGCAAGGCAGGAGGTTGGGCGGTGGAATCCGCCGCGCCCCTTGCCAGTGCAGCCGCAGGGCGAGTGTCTTTGGCTGCGGCCACCTTGGGCAAGTCCCCACTGGGGGTATCACCCGCAGGCGCAAACCTCGGCGCGATGGTGTTGGCAGCGTCTGCCAGTGCCAGGTGCGGCGGCATCCCTGCTGCAATCTTGCGGTCACGGGCTGCCAGAATCAGCTCCAGCACGTCATCGCTTTCCGGCTGGTTGAGCCACGGGTAGGCGTCCGACACGCTTTTGGCCGTGTTCTTGAGCAACTGCTCAGCCTGGCGGGTGGTGAGCTCTTGGGTCACGCGCTCAGAGGCTTGATGCTGCAGGTGGGCATTGATCTGGCGGCGGATGGCCACGGCGGCTTTGGTGTCGCCATCCATGAGCGCTTCCACATAGGCCTCTTCCTGCGCTTCCACATCAAACACCGCTGACTGGGCCGCTGCTGTTGCTGCAGGTGCTGGCGCCGGCGTGTTGGTAGGCATAGCTTCACGGCCTCCTTTCAGGCGCGCGATCTCTTCGTTGGCTGCGGCCAGCTGGGCCAGGGCGTCCTTGCGCTGCTGGTTCACCTCGTTGAAACGGCCGCGGGGGATGCCCTTCGATGCGGTGGCGCCGTCATGGCCATCGCCGCCGTCCTGCTCTGCACCAGCAGATGCGGGCGGTGTCTCGCCGCCATCAGCCCCGTCTTCTGCATCCGCGGTGGGCGTGAAGTCATCGCCGCGGTCTTCCTGCCCGGCGCCATCTTCCGCGCCGTCGGCGTCACCCGCCATGTCGATCACTTCGCCGCCGCTGTCTGCGCCGCCGTCCTCGATGGGCTTCATGTAGCCGCTGTAGGGTTGCAGGCGGCGCTTGAGTTCTCGAATGTTCATGGTTTTTCCCTGTGGTCAACGTTGTGGTTTGGTGATCAGCCGCGGGCCTGCTCGCGCGCAATGGCGTGCACAACCCCGTGAAAGACATACGCCGCTGCGCGCTCGCTGGCCGACAGCGTGGCCACGGCCGGGCCATGCTGTGCGGTTGGGTGCAACTGCGGGTTGTTCAGGAACGCCGCCACCTTCGCGCAGGTGTGGGCCTTGTCCTTGTCCGTCAGCGCTTCCCACGGAGGCGTGGTGTAGTTGCCATAGGCGGTGTTGTGCCCGGCGACGACTTCGTGCGCCACGCGGGCGATGGCCTTCACAAGGCCGTCATCTGCGGTGTTTGTGCCTTCGGGTGCGGTCGATTGCTCTTGCTCGGTGGTCATGGTCTTCTTTCTCAGTGGTGGTTCTCTATTGCCCGATTCCCATCTCGATGCCGTCCGCCTCGGGCGTCTCGATGCCGTCCTCAAACCCCAGCGCAGGGCTGGTCGGCGTCAGCGGGTTCGTGTTCTGCGGGATGTTCGTGGCCATCGCCTGGGCGGCCATGCCGGCGGGCGGCTGGTTCACATAGGGCGCAGCGTCCTGGTCCTCGAAGCCCAACGTTCCCAACAGCTGGTCGGCGGTGCCCGTCACCAGCGGGTTGCTTGCCACCACCTGGGCGCTCTGCATCGTGCTGTAGACCGTGCGGCCCCGCACCTCCACCGTCTCGTTGCGCACCTTCTCGGTTTCGGCCTTGACCTTCTCGGCCTGGGCGGCTTTCAGGGTTGCCTCGGCCTCGGCGCGCGGGTCGGGCGGCGGGGTGGCGGCGCCCTCCATCTGCGACACTATTTCGTGCTTGTCGGTCAGGTTGGAGTAGCGGATAACCATCGCGTCGGGGATGTTGATACCCTTCTCGCGCATCTCGATGGCCTGCTGGAACTGGCTGTTCTCGAACGTCACCTGCATCGGCTGCTCGGTGATCACCACGTCATACTCGCCCACGGTCACGTCATAGAGGTAGGTGTTCGTCTCAGGTTCGAACTTGTTTATCTCCAGCACTTCCTCCTTCGGCTTGCCCGTCATGGGGTCCGTCTCGGTGATGCGAAAGACCCGGTAGCTGTCGTAGTAGCGCTGAATCAACTTCAGGATGCGATTGGCCAAGAGCTGGCGCGTGTACGCCAGGTTGTCCAACG
>JAGNPA010000301.1 GCA_017989885.1 Aquabacterium sp. | reverse complement strand
TGAAGCCCGTCATCATCAACAGCATGGCCGGCAGAAAGCTCAGGGCCGTGAAAAACAGCAGCGTCTGGATCGGCACCGAGTAGCTGTTGCCCCCCCCTTGGCCGACCATCAAGGGCAGCCCGGCGCCGGTCGGCGCGGCCGCCGTCTGGGCCAAGGCCAGCGTCCCCACGCCACCCAGGGCCAGCGCCAGCCCCCACTTGGCGAACTTCGCCCACGTCATCGTACGTGCCCGCGTCATTGCGGCTCCTGATGTTTGGCCAGCTTGCTGCGCAACAGCGACGCGAAGTGCGGTGGCAGCGCCGAAGCCTCGCCCGGTGCCACCGGTGCGGTCAAAGGCGCCATGCTGTGCAAGGTGTTGATCTGCTGCGAGGTCACCCCCAGCACCAGCCAGGTGCGGGACTCACCCTCGCCCACCTCGACCGTGACGATGCGCTGCCCAGGACCCAGGTTCAGATTGCCGACCGTGCGCACCGGTGCCGCAGCGCCCCCCATCGCGCCCTGGGCCAGGCCCGAACGCTTGAGCAGCCACAGGCTGACCGGGATCAGCGCCACGATCACCACAAACCAAACGATCAACAAACCCGTCGATGCCATGTCCATCTTGCGTGTCCGTGATCCGTGTCAGTTGCCGCGACTCAGGCGACGCATGCGCTCCGAGGGCGTGACGATGTCGGTCAGGCGGATACCGAACTTGTCGTTCACCACCACCACCTCGCCCTGCGCGATCAGGAAGCCATTGACCAGCACGTCCATCGGCTCACCGGCCAGGGCGTCCAGCTCCACCACCGAACCCTGCGCCAGTTGCAGGATGTTCTTGATGGGAATGCGGGTGCGCCCCAGCTCCACCGTCAGCTGCACGGGGATGTCCAGGATCATGTTGATGTCGTTGCCCGCCGGCATGGACGGCGACGACGCACCGAAATTGGCGAACGCTGCGGGCGTGGCCTGCTGCACCGGGTCGCTCACTTCGCTGGCGGCGGCGCTGAACGGGTCCGAAGCCAGTCCGGCCGAAGGCGTGGTGGCCTGCTGCGCCAGCGCGGCCTCCCATTCGGCGGCCATCGCATCCTGCTCGGCGTCGGCGCCCGGGGACGAGAATTCTGCGGGGTCAGACATTTTGGTCTCCAATCCAGCCCTTGTGGCCAGACGTCAATAATTGGTTCACACGCAACGCGTACTTGCCGTTGGACGTACCGTAGTAGCTGTCAAACACCGGCACCCCATCCACCTTGGCCTGGATGACTTTTTCCAGATCCAGCTCGATGAAATCCCCCGGCTTGAGCGAGAGCAACTGCTCCACGGTGGCCGGGGCGTGCCCCAGCTCTGCCACCAGCTCGACTTCGGCCGACTGGATCTGCTGCGTCAGCAGCTTCACCCAGCGACGGTCCGGCTCCACCGAGTCGCCCTGGATCGACGAGAACAGGATGTCCCGGATCGGCTCGAAGGTCGCGTACGGAATGCAGATGTGGATGGTGCCCGTCGCATCGCCGATTTCCAGCGTGAACGAGCAGCACACGACGATTTCACCGGGCGTGGCCACGGTGGCGAACTGCGGCTGCATCTCCGAGCGCTGGTAATCCAGCTCGATCGGGTAGATGCCCTGCCACGACTTCTTGTACTCCTCGGTGATCACGTCCACCAGGCGGCGGATGATGCGCTGCTCGGTCGCCGAAAAATCGCGCCCTTCGATGCGGGTGTGGAACTTGCCCGCCCCGCCAAACAGCGCGTCGATGACCGAAAACACCAAGGTCGGCTCACACACGATCAGGCCGGAACCCCGCAAGGGGCGCACGGCCATGATGTTGAAATTGGTGGGCACCACGATCTCACGCAGGAAGGCGCTGTACTTTTGCACCTTGATGCTGCCCACCGACACCTCGGGCGACTTGCGGATGAAGTTGAACAGCCCGATGCGGATGTTGCGCGCAAACCGCTCGTTGACGATCTCCATCGTGGGCATGCGCCCACGCACGATCCGCTCCTGCTGCGCGAGGTTGTAGTCGCGCACGCCTTCCGTTGGCGCCTCTTCCTGCTCCAGCTTCTGGCTTTCGCCTGTGATGCCCTGCAGGAGGGCATCCACTTCGTCTTGAGAGAGGATTTGCTGGTTCATGGCCGGTGGCTTGCTGGAGAGGTGATCAAGGTGCTCGAAGACCGCTCACTGGATGATGAAGTTCGCGTAGTGCACTTGCAAGATGGGGTTGTAGGACTCCACCTTCTTTTTCTTGCGCTTCTTGGGCGCAGGTGCGGGCTCTTCTCCCTCGCCCTCGGCCGACGGCTCCACCACCGGCTCAGGCTCGGGCTCTTCAATTTCGTAGCCCATGGCGCGCGCGGCACCACGCTGGATCTCGCTCGCCAGCTGGACCTTGCCTTCGGCCGTCAGCAGGTCCTCGGCAGACTTGCGCGAGAGGATCAGCAAGATGGCGTTGCGGATGGCCGGCATGTAGAGCTTCATCTGGTCGCCCACCTTGGCATCGTCCACCTGCAGGTTGATACCGATCTGGGCGAAGCGCTCGGTTTCGCGGTCAGCCAGGTTCACGATGAAGGGCTCCAGCGGCACGAAGATCGGAGGCGCACTGGGGTCGACCTTGGGCTTGGCATCGGATTCGACCACCTGCGAGGCCTGCGCGGCACCGTCCTCGCCCTCGTCGTCTTGCTGAGACATGTTCTTCTGCATCAGCAGGAAGGCGCCCACACCGGCGAGCAACAGCACCACCACCACCCCAACAATGATGATGATGAGTTTCTTCGATCCCTTTGCAGGGGCCTTGCCATCGGCCTGATTGGCCGCGGGGGCTGCTGACATTCGCTTGTCTCCTGGATGACGAGGTGGGCGCCCAAAACAGGCACCGCCCCATAGGTGGATTATTCGAAGTCAGCGCGATGTTGAAGAATCAATAAGCGACGTGAAACACGTCCGATTCTCCGCCCAGGCGGTCATCCCCTCAAGCGTAGAGGTCCAGTCCGCCGGGTCGCCCGGCACGCGGGGCACTCACACCCTGCATGAAGGCTGCATCCCCTTCGTCCTCTGCAGCCGAAGCGGCCGAGGAAGCGGTGGACACCCCACGCGCCCCTTCAGAAGGGGCAGACTGCTGCCCGAATGACTGCTGGGCAGTCTGGGACGTCACGTCCCCACCCGTCAGATTCAGACCCACATCACTCAAGGCCGACGACAGCGCAGACAGGCTGGCTTCGATGGCTTTTCTCGTTTCAGCTGCCGCAGCAGCAAAATCGACCTGTGCCGATTGTCCCTCAAGTGCGATCTTCACCTGAATGGGCCCCATGTCAGCCGGATTCAGGTGCAGCTCGGCCGTCATCGGGCCATCGGTGCGAGCGGTGT
>JAGNPA010000299.1 GCA_017989885.1 Aquabacterium sp. | reverse complement strand
GAGCTGGCCAAGGAGCGCGGCCCCTTCCCGATGTTCAACGCCGACCAGTACCTGAACACCGGTCTGTTCGCCAAGCGCCTGCCCGAGAAGCTGCGCAAGGAGATCCGCAAGCACGGCCTGCGCAACTCGCACCTGCTGTCGATCGCGCCCACCGGCACCATCACGCTGGCCTTTGCCGACAACGCCACCAACGGCATCGAGCCCGCGTTCTCGTGGACCTACAACCGCAAGAAGCGCATGCCCGATGGCACCAGCCGCATCTACGCCGTGGAAGACCACGCCTACCGCGTCTACCTGGCGCAAGGCGGCTCGGCCGATGCCCTGCCGGAGGCCTTCGTGTCGGCGCAAAGCATGTCGGCCATCTCCCACGTGGAAATGGTGGCGGCCGTGGCCCCCTTCATCGACGCGGCCATCTCCAAGACCATCAACGTCCCGGCCGATTACCCCTTCGCCGACTTTGCCGACCTGTACCTGCAGGCCTACCGCATGGGCCTGAAGGGCATCACCACCTACCGCCCCAATGCCACGCTGGGCGCCGTGCTCTCGGTGGACGCGCCCGCTGCCGCCCCGGCCGCCAGCACCGCCCCAGCTGGCGCCGGTCGCAACGACGACGATCCGCTGCGCAAGCAGTTCGACTCGCGCCCCATGGGCGACCTGGAAGGCATCACCTCCAAGGTCGAGTACATGACGTTCGAGGGCAAGCAGGCCGTCTACGTCACCGTCAACTTCCTGCGCGTGCAGGGCACGATCGACGGCCAGGACGTCACCATCGAGCGCCCGATCGAGTTCTTCATCCCTGGCGGCCAGACCTCGGACGGCCAGCAGTGGATCACGTCGAGCATGCGCCTGCTGTCGATGGTGGGCCAGTCCGGCGGTTCGGTCGCCAAGGCCGTGGCCTCGATGCGCAAGGTGGTGTGGGACAAGGGCCCCGTCCGCTTTGGCATGATCGAGCGCGCCGACGGCACCGTGGCCCCACGTTTCCACGACTCCGACGTGGCCGCCATCGGCTTTGCGCTGCAGCAGATCCTGGCCAAGCGCGGCTTCCTGGACGCCGAAGGCAACCAGGTCCCGGCGTTGCAACTGGCCACCCGCCTGGCGCGCCGCGATGAAGAACTGGGCCACCACCTGCAGCCCACCGACTACAGCGTCCCGGCTTCGGCAAACAGCAACGGCCAAACCGTGCCCAACTCGGGCAAGAAGTGCCCCGAGTGCGGTGCGCACGAGATGCACAAGGTCGACGGTTGCATGAAGTGCGCCAACTGCGGCGCCATCGGCAGCTGCGGCTAAGCGCCAAGACCTGATCGCCAAGGCGTGATGCACAAAGGGGCGCTTCGGCGCCCCTTTTGCTGTGCGACGCGCGGCGCCGCGTTCAGCGCCAGGCCTGCGCCACCCGCGCGTGGGTCGGGCGACGGTCCAGCCAGGTCACCATGGCGACACAGCCCAGCGCCGACAGCACCGTGCCGATGCCAAAGGCCCAGACATAGCCCCACGCGTCGCCCACCACGCCACCGGCGATACCCCCCAGACTGCCCACCCCCACCACCACGCTGGCCAGCAAGGTGAAGTCGGTGCCCGCATGGTCGGGGTCGGACGCGTCCATCATCAGCGCGAACAGCGCCACCGTCGCCATCGTGCCCACCACCCCTTCGGCCACGGTGGCCCACCACAGCAGCGGCATGCCCCCAAAGCCCAGCGCGGCGGCGATGTAGAGCGCGAAGGTCATCGCCTGGCCCAGGCCCGTACTGAGCATGGCCGTGCGGCGGTTCACGCGCACCATCAAGGCCCCGCCCAGCAGTGCGCCCAACAGGCTGGCGCCCGAGCCCACCGCCCCCTTCATCAACGCAATGGTTTCCTTGCTGGCGCCCTGGTCACTCACAAAGGGCGTGATCAGGCTGCTGACCATCTGGTCGCCAAAGCGAAAGCAAAACACCAGCGCGGCAAAGGTCAGCATCCCGGGGGCCAAGGCCCGGTGCCACCAACCCAGCGCCAGCTGCCCCGCGCTCGGACGCGGGCGGGGCGCCATGGCGTCGTGGGCGGCCCCAGGTGGGAGCTCACGCATCTGCCACACCGGCCACGTGCTCAGTGCCAGCAAGCCCGCCATCACGGCAAACACCGTGCTGCCATTGGTGCGCGCCCACAGCCACAGCAAGCCGCCCCCGCCCAGGATCATCCCCAGGCGATACGCCCCGACCTGGATGGCATTGGCCAGCCCGCGCTCGCGGGCCGCCAACACGCGCACCGCCAGGCCATCGGTCACGATGTCCTGCGTGGCCGCCAGCAGGTTGAACACCAGCACCGCCAGCAACAGGCCGCGGTTCGCGCTGTCCAGGTCCAGCAGGGCCAGCGTCAGCGCCGCCACCACCGAGCAGCCCTGCAGGCCCAGCAACCAGGTGCGACGCGCGCCATGGTGGTCCACCCACGGTGCCCACAGGAACTTCAGCAGCCAGGGCAAGGCCAGCAGTTGCAGCAGGCCGATGGCCGTCAGCGACCAGCCCGCCTCGCGCATCAGCACCGGCAGTGCCAGCGTGAAAAAACCGAAGGGCAGGCCCTGGGCGGCATAGAGGCTGGACAGCAGGGCAAGGGGATGGCGGTGCATGAAGCCGAAACGAAGTGCGAAACCCGCATGTTGGCAGATCCTGCGTGACACCACGCTTTCAGAGAAAGCGCCACGATTTCGCAGTTTCCGCCACAAGGGGGGCTTGTGCGAGCGCCGGCCACGGTGGCAAGCTGAGGGCAACGCATCCGGGTGCGATGCGCATGCAGGAGGTGCCATGCCGCGTCCTTCCCAACTCCGCCGCTGCAGCTGGGCTCTGGCCCTGCTTGCCTGTCTGGGCAGCGCCCATGCCGCCTGGATGCCCGATGGACCCGATGCGGACGCCCCCCCATCATCCACGCACCGGGTGCTGGAGGCCTTCGTGCAGGTCGAGCCTGCCTGCAGTGGCGCCACGCTGAGCGCAGCGGTGCACCTCATTTATGAACAGGACGCGCCGGCGCAGGCGCTCGCCCTGGCCCAGCAATGCGTGCGCGAAGCCCACAGCCAGGGCAACGCCGTCAAGCGTCTGATCGCCGTGCGCATCCAGGCCCTGCTGGCCATGCGCTTTCGCGACTTGGACACCCTGCACCAGGCCGGCCAAGCCCTGATCCAGCAACGCGTGCTGCCCGAGTACGTGCCCGACGGCCACATGTGCCTGGCCTTCACCTGCCTGGCCCAGGGTGACACGCAGTGCGCCCGACGACACCTCACCGAAGCCCGCACGCAGTTCACGTCCCTGCAGATTGACCACGCGCTCGATCAGCTCGCACCGCTGGAGCAGGCCCTGCTGCACATGGAATCGCAAGACGCCGCCCCCT
>JAGNPA010000300.1 GCA_017989885.1 Aquabacterium sp. | reverse complement strand
CCTCTGGCGACATCAGCCCCGCCCGGACACCGCAGGGCTTGGCCTTGCAGGTCGCACAGCAGGCCACCGAAGCCAGCCAGATCGCTCAGGTCGAAGCCCTGCGCGACATCGTGACGCAGACGCCGCCGGCCACCCTGGCGCACGCGCTGGAGTCGGTGCTCAAGGGCGCCTCGCCCGATGACGCCGAGGTGCTGCGCGCCGCGCTCAAGGGCATGCTCGACGAGCCCGAGGTGACCGTGCACCCTGATGAGGAGCTCAGCCCGCACTGGCGCGATGCCACGGTCTACCCTTACCGCAACCTGATGGTGCGCAAGACCTACGAGAAACAGAAGTACCGTCTGCAGGTGGAGTTGCTCAAGCTGCAGGCCTGGGTCAAAGCCACAGGCCAGAAGGTGGTGATCCTGTTCGAAGGACGCGACGCGGCCGGCAAGGGCGGCACCATCAAGCGCATGATGGAGCACCTCAACCCGCGCGGCGCCCGCGTGGTGGCACTGGAAAAGCCCAGCGACGTCGAGCGGGGGCAATGGTATTTCCAGCGCTACGTGCAGCACCTGCCCACGGCGGGCGAGATCGTGCTGTTCGACCGCAGCTGGTACAACCGCGCCGGGGTCGAGAAGGTGATGGGCTTTTGCTCGGACGCCGAGTACAAGGAATTCATGCGCCAGGCGCCCGAGTTCGAGCGCAACCTGGTGCGCTCGGGCGTGCACCTGATCAAGTTCTGGTTCTCGGTGAGCCGTGACGAGCAGCGCCGCCGTTTCAAGGAACGCGAAACCCACCCGCTCAAGCAGTGGAAGCTCTCCCCCGTGGACCTGGCCTCGCTCGACAAGTGGGACGACTACACCCGCGCCAAGGAAGCCATGTTCTTCCACACCGACACGGCGGACGCGCCCTGGACGGTGATCAAGAGCGATTGCAAGAAGCGCGCACGCCTCAATGGCATGCGCTATGTGCTGCACAAGCTGCCCTACACCAACAAGGACATGAGCCACGTGCCCATGCCCGACCCGCTGCTGGTGGGCCGCGCCAATGTGGTCTACGAAGAGGGCGAGCACGACAGCGACTCGCCCGACAAGGCCTGAGGCGACCCGCGCTGCCCCGCCGGGTTCAGTCGAAGATCTCGCTGAGCCAGGACTTGGGCTTGCGGTAACCCTGGCGGCCGTGCTTGCCGAAGTCGGAGTCGTCGAAATCGCGGTGATGGGGCGGACGCTGGCCTGCCTGAGGCTGCGACGGCTGGGGCGCGTAGGCTTGCGGCTGAGGCGCATACGCCGCCTGTGGCACCGGAGCCGGCGCAGCCGCCACGGTGACGCTGCGCTCGATCAGCTTGTCGAGCTCACCCCGGTCGAGCCACACCCCTCGGCACTGGGGGCAGTAATCGATTTCCACCCCCTGGCGATCGGACATGACCAAGGTGACATCATGGCAGTGGGGACATTTCATCTCGGACTCCTGAGCAACAGACAGGTCCACACGATAGCGCTGCGGACAGTTCGTGAAAATCAGAAAAATTCAACCCCATCATGCGGCTGAGTCGATATGTTCAGCACCTTGAATGCCACCGGGGCGACCGACCGGGACGACTTAGAATTTCCATGACCACACCACCAGAAAAAGCAACAATGAACAAGGTTTACGCCTGCATTGACGGCCGTGCCAACACCCCAGCCGTGATCGATGCGGCCGCCTGGTCGGCCCGCCGCCTGTCCCTGCCCCTCGTGCTCGCCCATGTGGTCGAGCCGCAGGTGAGCCTGTCCCTGGGCACCGACGCGAACGGGGCCATCGGCCTGGGGGCGCCCGACGTCTTGCTGCAGCAACTCAGCGAGCTCGACGCCCAACGCAGCCAGATCGCCCAGGAAGCCGGCCGCCGCATGGTGAGCGCCGCGCAGGCCCACGCCACCGCAGCCGGGGTGCCTCAGGTGGACAGCGTGGTGCGCCACGACGACCTGAGCGAGGCGGCACTGGCCTGGCAGGACGATGCCCGCCTGTTCGTGCTGGGCCAGAACCGCCAGCCGGCCACGCGCGGTCGCCGCCACCTCGATCACCACATCGAGCGCCTGGTGCGCAGCGTCAGCCGCACGGTGCTGGTGGTGCCCAGCGAGACCTTCACCGCCCCCGACCAGATCGTGGTGGCCTACGACGGCAGCCCCACCGCCCAACGCGTGGTCGAGCGCCTGGCCGCCAGCCCCATCCTCACCGGCCTGCCGGTGACCTTGCTGATGGTGGGCACCGACACGCCCGACCACCGCGCCACCTTGTTGACCGCACGCCAGAAACTGGAGGCCGATGGCCGCCATGTCGAGACCTTGCTGTCGCCCGGCGAGCCAGAAGCCGAGATCCTGGCCCTGCTGGGCCAGCGCCCGCACAGCCTGCTGGCGATGGGGGCCTACGGACACTCGCGCATCCGTGAGTTCATCGTGGGCAGCACGACCACCACCCTGCTGCGACTGAGCCCGGTGCCGGTGATGGTGCTGCGATGAGCGCCACGCCCACCCTGAAATCTGCGCTGTTTGTCGACTTTGACAATGTGTACTCCGGGCTGCGTCGCCTGGACGTGGCTTATGCCGAGGCCTTCGCCAGCGACCCGCTGCGCTGGCTGAACTGGGTCACCACCCAGTTGGCGATGCCGCTGGCCCCCGAAGCCCCGGTGCAGCGGCGCATCCTGGTGCGACGCTGCTACCTCAACCCGGTGATGTACCAGCGCTTTCGCTTTGGGTTCAGCAAGGCCGGCTTTGAGATCATCGACTGCCCGCCCATGACCTCGGCCGGCAAGACCAGCACCGACATCCACATGGTGCTGGACATGGTGGACGTGCTGCAAAGCCCCACGCATTACGACGAGTTCATCGTGTTCTCGGCCGATGCCGATTTCACGCCCCTGCTGCGCAAGCTGCGCCGCGACGACCGACGCACCACCATCTTTGCGGCCGGTGCGACCTCGGCGTCCTACGATGCCTCGTCCGACCTGATCATCGACCCGGATGCGTTTGTCAGCGAGGCACTGGGCTTTGGCGACGAGGACAGCACCCCCACCGCCCCGCCGGACTTCGAGAGCCTGCTGTCGCAGGCCGAGGCCCTGGTCTGGTCGGTGGTGGACAAGTCGCCCGAGCCCATCATGTTGCCCGCGCTCACCCGCATCCTGGCCACCCAGGTGCCGGGCCTGACCGACTCCCGTTGGGCCGGACGCGGCACCTTCACCGGTTTCCTGCGCGACCTGACACTCGACCCGTTGCGCATCGACCGCGAGAACAACTGGCTGTACGACCCACGCCGCCTGCGCGGTGCCGGGAACGGTGCCCCCGAAGCGCCTCGCAACGTGCGGGCAGACGCCCCCCTGAGCCCCAGCTCGGTCGCGGC
>JAGNPA010000298.1 GCA_017989885.1 Aquabacterium sp. | reverse complement strand
CGGCCAGCACCTTCTTCACGTCGTGGATGAAGCCCATGTCCAGCATGCGGTCGGCTTCGTCGAGCACCAGGATTTCGATCTGGCCCAGGTCCAGCACACCTTGCTGCATCAGGTCGAGCAGACGGCCGGGTGTGGCCACCAGAATGTCCACGCCCTTTTTGACCTTGGAGATTTGCGGGTTCATGCCCACGCCACCAAAGATCACGGTGGACGTCATGTCCAGGTATTTGCCGTAGGTTTGCACCGACTCTTCCACCTGCGCGGCGAGTTCGCGAGTGGGGGTCAGCACCAGGGCGCGGATGCCCTTGCCGCCAAACTTGTTGCGGGGTGCCTCGCCAGCGCTCAGGCGCTGCAGCAGGGGCAGGGTGAAGGCAGCGGTCTTGCCGGTGCCGGTTTGTGCGCCGCCCAGCAGGTCATGGCCTGCGAGCACCAGCGGGATCGCCTGGGCCTGGATGGGGGTGGGGGTTTCGTAGCCTTGCTCAAGCACGGCCTTCAGGATGGCCGGAGCCAAATTCAATTCGTCAAAGTTCATTGGGAAAATAGCGCCTTCCATGGCGCAGTGGCATCGGCCCGCCGCAGCACCCGTTGTTGGGGTAACCCGGCCAGTCAAAGGCTGATGAGATCAGGGGTGGGAGGCGAGGGCTTGTCGTGGGTTGCGAACAGCCATCTTGTCCCCGGCAGAAGAGCCGCTGTGCGGTCAACTGGAGGCCGCAACGAGCTGTATTGTCGCATGAGTCGATAATGGATGGTTATCCAGACCCATTTCCCCAAAGAAAACACCGCAGAAACACCGTAACAATGGCCCAATACGTTTATTCGATGAACCGCGTCAGCAAGACAGTTCCGCCCAAGCGGCTGCTCTTGAAGGACATTTCGCTTTCATTCTTCCCCGGCGCCAAGATCGGCGTGCTGGGCCTGAACGGCTCGGGCAAGTCCACGCTGCTCAAGATCATGGCCGGCGTCGACAAGGAGTTCGAGGGCGAGGCGCTGCCCATGCCCGGCCTGTCGATCGGCTACCTTGAACAGGAGCCCAAACTCAACAACGAGCACACCGTGCGCGAATCGGTCGAAGAGTCCATGGGCGCGGTGTTCGCGGCCAAGGCGCGGCTTGAAGAGGTCTACATTGCCTATGGCGCGGAAGACGCCGATTTCGATGCGCTGGCCGCCGAACAGGCCGAGCTCGAAGCCATCATCGCCACCGCTGGCACCGACTCCGAGCACCAGTTGGAAATCGCCGCCGACGCATTGCGCCTGCCACCGTGGGACGCCAAGATCGGCCTGTTGTCCGGGGGCGAAAAGCGCCGCGTTGCGCTGTGCCGCCTGCTGCTGTCCAAGCCCGACATGCTGCTGCTGGACGAGCCAACCAACCACTTGGACGCCGAATCGGTCGAGTGGCTGGAAGTGTTCCTGCAGCGCTTCACCGGCACTGTGGTAGCCATCACCCACGATCGCTACTTCCTCGACAACGCCGCCGAATGGATTCTGGAAATGGACCGCGGTCGCGGCATTCCATGGAAGGGCAACTACAGCACCTGGCTTGAGCAAAAGGGCGAACGCCTGGCGCAGGAGCAGAAGAGTGAAGAAGCCCACGCCAAGGCGCTGAAGAAAGAACTGGAATGGTCGCGCCAGAACCCCAAGGCACGTCAGGCCAAGAGTAAATCCCGTCTCGCCCGCTTCGAAGAGCTGAGCGACATGGAATACCAAAAGCGCAACGAAACGCAGGAAATCTTCATTCCTGTGGCCGAGCGTCTGGGCCAGCAGGTGTACGAGTTCCACAACGTCAGCAAGTCTTTCGGCGACCGCATGCTGATCGACAACCTGAGCTTCACCGTGCCACCGGGCGCCATCGTCGGCATCATCGGCCCGAACGGCGCGGGCAAGTCCACGCTGTTCAAGCTGCTCGCGGGCAAGGAGCTGCCGGACAGTGGTGAAGTCGTGATTGGCGCGACCGTGAAGGCGGCTTTTGTTGACCAGCACCGCGACGAGTTGGGCAATGAGAAGACCGTCTGGGAAGACATCTCGGGTGGCCTCGACATCCTGACCGTGGGCAAGTTCCAGATGGCCAGCCGTGCGTACTGCGGCCGCTTCAACTTCAGCGGTGCCGACCAGCAAAAACGCGTGGGCAGCCTGTCAGGCGGTGAACGTGGCCGTTTGCACTTGGCCAAGACGCTGATCGCGGGCGGCAACGTGTTGCTGCTTGACGAACCATCGAACGACCTGGACGTCGAAACCCTGCGCGCGCTGGAAGATGCGTTGCTGGAATTCGCGGGCACCGTCATGGTCATCAGCCATGACCGCTGGTTCCTCGACCGTATCGCCACCCACATCCTCGCGGCCGAAGGCGACAGCCAGTGGACGTTCTTCGACGGCAACTACCAAGAGTACGAAGCCGACAAGAAGAAGCGCCTGGGTGAAGAAGGCGCCAAGCCGAAGCGGATGCGCTACAAAGCCTTGAAGTAGGTACACCCCCGTTGGCTTTTCACTGCGTGTAAAAGCCGCCCCCCCTGCAGGGGGCCATACCAGCGGCCTGGCAAAGCCAGTTCCGCGGTATGTGCTGGAGGGGCGCTGGCCTTCGGCTTTGCGCTCGATGTCAGAACTGTTATTTGCTATCTAGACGATAGCTGCCTGCGCACAGCCATTGTGCGCTAGAGGCTTGTTTTCCTTAAGAATACGCTTTCGGGCGGCCTTATCTGGCTGCGGGATCTGGTGCGCCTGTCTCGGGTGGTGTGCTGGCATTCGCGGCATTGATCCGCGCCAGCAGTTTCTTGCGCACCAGGTGGATGTGGTTGCGCAGGGTGTACAGCTCTTCGGTGTGGGACAGTGGCACGGAGATTTTCTCTACGTGGTGCTCCAGTTCGTTCACTTCGGCCAGCAGGGCGGCGGCGTCTTCCTTGCCGAGGTCGTAGCGGGCTTCGATCTCTTGCAGGTCCTGGTATTTGCGGAACACGCGGGAGCGCACGCGGAACTCATACATCGGCGGCACGATGCGGCTCAGCGGGAACAACACGGCCAGCAGGATACCGATGACCAGCCACATCCGCTCCAGCAGGCTGCTGATCCAGAACGGCAGGTAGCGGTTCAAGAGCGACGGGCGGCCGTTGATGGCGCGGTCACCTTCTGCGCTGACTGGCAGCTCGCTGGTGCGGGTGTTGGGGAATTCACGCGCGCGGTTGAACCAGCCTGCGCCGTCATGCTGCTTCTGGGCCACCTGGGCCAGAAGCTGGCGCAGGGCGGGGTGGGTGTCTTCGCGGGTCAGCAGGGAAGTGGTGGTGGCGACCAGGCCCACATCTTGTGGCGGCAGGTCGGTGGCCAGGTTCACGATGCCACGCGGCAAGGTGGCGGGTGACAGGAA
>JAGNPA010000039.1 GCA_017989885.1 Aquabacterium sp. | reverse complement strand
TCGATGGCATCACCGATCCGCACAACCTGGGCGCGTGCCTGCGTGTGGCCGATGGCGCCGGCGTCCATGCCGTGATCGCCCCCAAGGACCACGCCGTGGGCATCAACGCCACGGTGGCCAAGGTGGCCAGCGGTGCGGCCGAGACCGTGCCTTACTTCATGGTGACCAACCTGGCGCGCACGCTGGCCGAGCTCAAGGAGCGCGACATCTGGGTCATTGGCACCTCTGACGATGCACCCGCCAGCCTGTACCAAACCGACCTGCGCGGCCCGACTGCGCTGGTACTGGGCGCCGAGGGCGAGGGCATGCGCCAACTCACCCGCAAGAACTGTGACGCCTTGGTCAGCATCCCCATGATGGGCTCGGTCGACAGCCTCAATGTGTCGGTCGCCAGTGGCGTCTGCCTTTACGAAGCGCGCCGCCAGCGCCTGGGCTGAATCTCAGTCTGCGCTCTGAAAGCGCGCCGCGTCACGGCGACGCTGCGCGCGCTGCGCCCACGCGCTCAAGGCCCAGGCCACCAGCATCCAGGCCAGGCCCAGCCAGTGCAACTGGCTGTAGCCCTGGTGGGTGAGCACCCAGCCGCCCCCTGCGGCGCCCACGGCATGCCCCAGGTAGATCGCCGAGGTGTTCAGGGCCATCAAGGCCGGGGCCAGTCGCGGTGACAGGCCGCCCAAGCGGGCCTGCTGGCCCGAGTTGGTGGCGAAGCCGCTCAAGGCCCAGGGCAGCATCACCAAGGCGAGTCCGACCAGGGTGGTGGCCAGCGGCCAGATCAGCAGGCTCAAGGCCATCATCCCCAGGGTCAGCGTCACGGCCGGAGCGGCGCCAATGCGGTCCACCGTGCGGTTCAGCACCAGGTTGCCCGCCAGCGCCAGGCCGCCAAACCAGGCAAACAGCAAGCTGATCTGCTCCGGGCTGGCGCCAAAGTCGTACTTGTAATAGGGGGCGGCGTAGGCCAGCACCGTGAACTGTCCGGCGCTCTGGGTGGCGGTGACCAGCACCACGGCCATCAGCAAAGGGGACTTGAACACCTTGCGCCACGCACGCCACGACAGGGCAGGGGGGCGGATGCCCTTGGGCAGCGCGCGGTGCACCATCCAGGCCGCCGCCAGCGCCCCCACGGCCACGATCATCATCACGACGCGCCAGCCCACGCGCTCACCAATCCAGGCCGCCAGCGGCATGCCCGCCACCGAGGCCACGGACCAGCCCATGAACACGAAGGTGATGTGCCGACCCCGGTGCGCCGGCGTGCTCATGAAGCCCATCACAGCCGCAGCCTGAGGCGTGAACACCGCCGCCGACAGGACCGTGAGCGCACGAATCGGCCACAGCCATTCATACGAGGGCGCCACAGCGCACAGCGCAAAGCCCAGCGCATACCAGACCATGGCCCAGCTGAGCAAGCGACGTCGATCAACCTTGGTGACGGCACCGGCCAGCAAAGGCGCCCCTACGCCCATCATCACGGCGCCAATGGCAATCAGCTCGCCACCTTTGCTGACCGTGATGTTCAGGTCGCGGGTGAGGTCATTGAGGACACCGCCGATGGCCATCACGCCACAGCCGATGATGAAGTTGCCAAACAGCAAAGCCCACAATGCTCTGCTCATGGCCTTGCGGGGCAAGGCGCGTTCCAGTTCCACTGCTACAACTCAGTCTCAATGTGGAACGCGCAGGGCTTCCGGGTTGACGATGTTCGTCGGCTGGCCAGCCATGAAGTTCAGCAGATTGTCGAAGGCGGTACTGAACAGGCCATCGTAGTTGCTTTGCTCGACAAAGCCGATGTGGGGGGTGCAGATGGCATTTTCCAGGCGCAACAGCGGGTGCCCCTGCAAGATGGGTTCGCTCTCGAACACGTCCACGGCGGCCATGCCTGGGCGCCCTCGGTTCAGCGCGGACACCAGGGCGCCCTCCTGAATCAGCTCAGCCCGCGCGGTGTTGACCAGCAGGGCGGTGGGTTTCATGTGGGCCAGGTCTTCCGCCGTGATCACCCCTTGGGTGGTCTCGCCCAGACGCAAATGCAGGCTCAACACGTCGCTGGCGGCAAAGAAGGCTTCGCGGCTGGGCGCCGGGATGTAGCCGTCGGCCACCGCACGGGCGCGGGCCTCGTTGCTGCCCCACACCGTCACGTGCATGCCAAAGGCCTCGCCATAGCCCGCCACCAGGCGGCCCACGCGGCCATAACCCCAGATCCCGAGCGTTTTGCCCTTCAAGGACATGCCCATGTTGAAGTTGGTCGGCATCGACGCCGACTTCAGGCCGGACTGCTGCCACGCACCATGCTTGAGGTTGCCGATGTACTGCGGCAGCCGGCGCATGGCCGACATGATGTGCGCCCAGGTGAGCTCGGCGGTGGACACCGGGTCGCTCGGGGTTTCGGCCACGGCAATGCCCAGGCGGGTGCAGGCTTCCAGGTCAATGTGAGCGCCCACCGGGCCTGTCTGGCTGATCAGGCGCAACTTGGGCAGCTTCTCCAGCAAGGCTTTGGGAAAGTGCGTGCGTTCGCGAATCAACACCAGGGCTTCGGCGTCGCGCAGTCGCACGGCCAACTGGCCTACGCCCTTGACGGTGTTGGTGAAAACCTTGGCCGAAAGGCCGTCCAGCTTGGACGCGCAGGGAAGCTTGCGGACGGCGTCTTGGTAGTCGTCCAGGATGATGATGTTCATTGGCGGCGTGTGCGATGCAGCCGTCCATTTTGCAACGCTTGAGGCGTTGCAAACACGGATCACAATGAAAAGTTCGTTACCACGTCGTCACTTTGGCCGATCGGTTCGATTCGCGTGGGCTGCGGGCGGGACCTTCCGGGAAATGGTGGTTCAGCGCGGCCACGCGGGCCTTGGCCTCGCCCTCGCCCCGGTTCTCGGCCACGATCTCGAACACATCGGCACGCAGGTGCCACAACTCTCGCAAGGAGCGCGATGCCTCGATCTGGTAGCGCACCTGGAAAGCCTTGGCCGATTGCATGTCCATCAGGGCGGCATGGAACTCCGCACGGATCTTTCGGATTTCACCGATGGGCGCGAGCTTCGGCGCGGGGGCTTCCTGATCCCACAGCCAGCGCCACGCCTGTCTCACCCAACGCAACGGGGCCGGAGCTTGGGCAGCGAACCGGGAAGGCGGGGTCACCTCGACCCGAGTCGGGCCGGGGCTCAAAGATTGGGCGGTCTGCGTGGTTTGCGTCGCCGTACGCGAATGGGGGTACAGAAAGAACGCCATCTTGTCCTCTTACTTCCTGCCAGGAGAGGGGGCTCTCCAGCGTCAAGTCAAGGCTAAAGCAGATGAGGCAAGGCAGGTGGGCCAAGACGGCGCCGGTCTGCGCACTAGTTGACGCATTGGCGCTAAAACTGGCTGGGGGTGAGGCCTCAGGCAGGCATCGGCATGGCGGTTTCCACCATGCGGGCGAAATCGGTGCGGTGGGCCTTGCCGCGGGCTTCATGAAACACCTCGCGGGCACACGATTCGCAGCAGCCACAGCAGGTGGCCACGCCCGTGTCCATTTGCAGCTCGTCAAAAGACATGCAGCCTTGCTGGGCGTGGCGCTTGATTTCCCGGTCGGAGATCCGGTTGCAGACACAAACGATCATGAGGTGACTCGGCAGCGTTGATGCCATCATTCTAAATAAGAATGATTCGTATGCAACGTCTTTTTGAGTCACCCTGATCACGTCAAGGGGTTCAACCGGCCACGTCGCCCATCATCGACTGCAGATAGTTCTGCAGTCCCACCTTGTCGACCAACTCCATCTGGGTCTCCAGGAAGTCGATGTGCTCCTCGGTGTCATCGAGGATCATCTGCAGCAGGTCGCGGGAAACGTAATCGCGCACCGACTCGCAGTAGGCAATGCCGTCCTTGACCGTGCCTTGCGCAAACGACTCCAGCTTGTGGTCGCACGACAGGATCTCCGGCACGTCCTCGCCGATCATGATCTTGCCCAGATCCTGCAGGTTGGGCAGGCCGTCCAGGGTGAAAATGCGCTCCATCAGCTTGTCGGCGTGCTTCATCTCGCCAATGGACTCTTCGTACTCCTTCTTGGCCAGCTTGTCGAAACCCCAATGTTTCAGCATGCGGTAATGCAGAAAGTACTGGTTGGTGGCTGTCAGCTCATTCTTGAGTTGAGCATTGAGGAACTCGATGACTTTGGGGTCGCCCTTCATGGTGAACCTTTCTACTGTGCGGTGGAGGGAGTCTCTGGATTGTGTCTCAGATGACAGTGTCAAGGAGCCGGGAGGGGGCTGCCGCATCCCTGGCATTCGGATCGGTTATACTCCTAAGGTTTACCCGCAACCATCCCCGCCTAGCGAAACCCCCTTCGTTTCCCTCACCGGACTCGTTTTGTCACGTCTGTTCAAAGGCGGCGCAAGCCGCGCAGAAGTCACAAGGGCTGAGCTGGGCGCGCACAACAAACGGAGAATGAACCCGTGCTGCCCGTACTGCCCCAAGCTCTTCTGGCCCTCGCAGACGGCACGGTCTTTCTAGGCACTTCGATCGGCGCTGCCGGTCACACAGTTGGTGAAGTGGTGTTCAACACCTCCATCACCGGCTACCAGGAAATCCTCACCGACCCCAGCTATTGCCGCCAGATCGTCACCCTGACGTATCCGCACATCGGCAACTACGGCGTCAACGGTGAAGACATCGAAGCCTCGAAAGTCCATGCCGCTGGTCTGATCATCAAAGACCTGCCCATCCGCGCTTCCAACTTCCGCCAGACCCAGACGCTCTCGCAGTACCTGCAGGCTGAAGGCACGGTCGGGATCGCCAACATCGACACCCGCAAGCTGACCCGCCTGCTGCGCGCCAAGGGCGCCCAGAACGGCGCGATCATCGCCTTGCCGGTGGGCCAAGCCATCACCGATGCGGTCATCGCCGACGCTGTCGCCAAGGCCCAGGCTGCCCCCAGCATGAACGGTCAAGACCTGGCCAAGGTCGTCAGCCAGACCGACGTGACCGTGTGGGACGAGACCGAGTGGAAACTGGCCCACCCGCAACTGGGCGGCAAGCCTGGTTTCGGCAAGCAGACGGCCCCCAAGTTCCACGTAGTCGCTTATGACTTCGGCGTCAAGCGCAACATCCTGCGCATGCTGGCCGAGCGTGGCTGCAAGGTCACCGTGCTGCCCGCTCAAACGCCCGCCGCCGAGGCCCTGAAGTACAAGCCTGACGGCATCTTCCTGTCCAACGGCCCTGGCGACCCCGAGGCCTGCGACTATGCGATTGCCGCGGTCAAGGAACTGGTCGAGACCGGCATCCCCACCTTCGGGATCTGCCTGGGTCACCAGATCATGGCCCTGGCTGCCGGCGCCAAGACCTTCAAGATGAGCCACGGCCATCACGGCGGCAACCACCCCGTGAAAGACCTGGACACCGGTCGCGTCAGCATCACCAGCCAGAACCACGGTTTTGCTGCGGACATCGACTCGCTGCCGGCCAACCTGCGTGCCACGCACATCTCGCTGTTTGACGGCACGCTCCAAGGCATGGCTTTCACCGACAAACCCGCTTTCAGCTTCCAGGGTCACCCGGAAGCCTCGCCCGGACCGCATGACATCGGCTACCTGTTCGACCGCTTCGTGGCATTGATGGAGAAAGAATGATTAGCCCCCAAGCTTGCGGCCAGGCCGCTTCGCTGCCCCCCAAGGGGGCGCGTGCCTCCTTTGAGGCGGCTCGGCAGGAGACACAACATGCCTAAGCGCACAGACATCAAGAGCATCCTCATCATTGGCGCGGGCCCGATCATCATCGGTCAGGCCTGCGAATTCGACTACTCCGGCGCTCAGGCCTGCAAGGCCCTGCGTGAAGAGGGTTACAAGGTCATCCTGGTCAACAGCAACCCTGCGACCATCATGACCGACCCGGCCACGGCCGACGTCACCTACATCGAGCCCATCACCTGGCAGGTGGTCGAGCGCATCATCGCCAAGGAACGCCCGGACGCGATCCTGCCGACCATGGGTGGCCAGACTGCGCTGAACTGCGCGCTCGACCTGCACAAGCATGGCGTGCTGGACAAGTACAAAGTTGAGATGATCGGTGCCAACGAGCACGCGATCGAAAAGGCCGAAGACCGCCAGAAGTTCAAGGAAGCCATGACCAGCATTGGTCTGGACTCTGCCAAGTCGGGCATTGCCCACTCGATGGAAGAGGCCTGGGCGGTGCAAAAGCGCATCACGGCCGACATCGGCGGCGCCGGCTTCCCCATGGTGATCCGCCCCAGCTTCACGCTGGGCGGCACCGGTGGTGGCATTGCCTACAACCCTGAAGAATTCGAAGAGATCTGCAAGCGTGGTCTGGACCTGTCCCCGACCAAGGAACTGCTGATCGAAGAATCGCTGATCGGTTGGAAAGAGTACGAGATGGAAGTGGTCCGCGACAAGGCGGACAACTGCATCATCGTGTGCTCGATCGAAAACCTGGACCCGATGGGCATCCACACCGGTGACTCCATCACCGTGGCCCCGGCCCAGACCCTGACCGACCGCGAGTACCAGTTGCTGCGCAACGCCTCCATCGCCATCCTGCGCGAAATTGGCGTGGAAACCGGCGGCTCCAACGTGCAGTTCTCGATCAACCCGGACAACGGCCGGATGATCGTGATCGAGATGAACCCGCGCGTGTCGCGTTCGTCGGCGCTGGCCTCCAAGGCCACTGGCTTCCCGATCGCCAAGATCGCGGCCAAGCTGTCGGTCGGCTACACGCTCGACGAGCTCAAGAACGACATCACCGGCGGCGCAACCCCGGCATCGTTCGAGCCCTCGATCGACTACGTCGTCACCAAGATTCCGCGTTTCGCGTTCGAGAAGTTCCCCGCAGCCGACTCGCGTCTGACGACGCAGATGAAGTCGGTGGGCGAGGTGATGGCCATGGGCCGCACCTTCCAGGAATCCTTCCAGAAGGCCCTGCGTGGCCTGGAAACCGGCATCGACGGCCTGAGCGAGATCAGCACCGACCGCGAAGAAATCGTGGAAGAGATCGGCACCCCCGGTCCGGATCGCATCCTGTTCCTGGGTGACGCCTTCCGCTTGGGGCTGAGCCTGGACGAGATCTTCGAAGAGACGAAGATCGACCCCTGGTTCCTGGCACAGATCGAAGACATCATCAAGACCGAAGAGCAGGTCAAGGCTCGCACGCTGGGGAGCCTGACGGCTGCCGAGCTGCGCTACCTGAAGCAAAAGGGCTTTTCGGACCGCCGTCTGGCCAAGCTGATGGGCACGAACCAGCACGAGGTCCGCAAGGCCCGTCATGCGCTCAATGTCCGTCCGGTCTACAAGCGCGTTGACACCTGCGCAGCCGAGTTTGAAACGCAAACCGCCTACATGTACTCGTGCTACGAGTCCGAAGGTGGCGAGTGCGAAGCCGCGCCGACCGACAAGAAGAAGATCATGGTGCTGGGCGGTGGCCCGAACCGCATCGGTCAAGGCATCGAGTTCGACTACTGCTGCGTCCACGCCTCGCTCGCCATGCGCGAAGACGGCTACGAGACCATCATGGTCAACTGCAACCCCGAAACCGTTTCGACCGACTACGACACCTCCGACCGCCTGTACTTCGAGCCGGTGACGCTGGAAGACGTGCTGGAAATCGTCGAGAAGGAAAAGCCGGTTGGCGTGATCGTGCAGTACGGCGGTCAGACCCCCTTGAAGCTCGCGCTGGATCTGGAGCGTGCGGGCGTGCCCATCATCGGCACCTCGCCTGACAGCATCGACATCGCGGAAGACCGCGAGCGCTTCCAGGCCTTGCTTCACAAGCTGGGCCTCAAGCAGCCGCCCAACCGCACCGCGCGCACCGAAGAAGCCGCCCTGCAACTGGCACAAGAGATTGGCTACCCCCTGGTGGTGCGTCCTTCTTACGTGCTGGGTGGCCGTGCGATGGAAATCGTGCACGGTGACAAGGACCTGGAGCGCTACATGCGCGAAGCCGTCCGCGTCTCCGAGAAGTCGCCTGTGCTGCTGGACCGCTTCCTGAACGACGCTGTCGAAGTGGACGTGGACTGCATCTCCGATGGCACCGAAGTCATGATCGGCGGCATCATGGAGCACATCGAACAAGCCGGCGTTCACTCCGGTGACTCGGCCTGTTCGCTGCCTCCGTACACGCTGTCGGCCGCGATCCAGGACGAACTGCGTCGCCAGACCGCCTTGATGGCCAAGGCCCTCAATGTCGTCGGCCTGATGAACGTGCAGTTCGCCATCCAGGGCAATGTGACCCAGGGTCTGGACGCTGTCTCGGTCTACGTGCTGGAAGTGAACCCCCGCGCTTCGCGCACCGTGCCTTACGTCTCCAAGGCCACCGGTCAGCAACTGGCCAAGATCGCCGCACGTTGCATGGCCGGTCAGAAGCTGTCGACGCAAAAGAGCGCCGACGGCAAGGCCCCGCGCGAAGTGGTGCCGCCTTACTTCACCGTCAAGGAAGCCGTCTTCCCGTTCAACAAGTTCCCAGGCGTGGACCCGGTCCTCGGCCCTGAAATGCGTTCGACCGGCGAAGTCATGGGTGTGGGTGCCACGTTCGGCGAAGCCATGCTCAAGAGCCAGCTCGGTGCCGGTTCACGCCTGCCTGAGAAGGGCACGGTCTGCATCTCGGTGAAGGACGGTGACAAGGCGCGTGCCGTCAAGGTCGCCCGGGATCTGGTCGAGCTGGGCTTCAGTGTGGTGGCCACCAAGGGCACCGCTGCGGCCATCGCGGCAGCCGGTGTGCCGGTCAAACCGGTGAACAAGGTCAAGGATGGCCGTCCGCACATCTCGGACGCCATCAAGGCAGGCGACATCCAACTGGTGTTCACCACCGTGGACGAAACCCGCACGGCCATCGCCGACTCGCGCAGCATCCGCACCGCCGCCCTGGCCAACCGTGTGACCTACTACACGACCATGGCGGGCTGCGAAGCGGTGGTGCAGGCACTCAAGCACCACGACGATCTGGTCGTGTACTCGCTGCAAGAGTTGCACGCCAAATTGCACTAAACTGTGCGCTCAGCCGCAGGTGCTTGTCGCCTGCGGCACACCAATTCAACATCTCTGGGCCGCGCCCTTTCACCACCTTCGGGTTGGTCTGGGCTGCGGCTCAGTTCTTTTTTGCGAGACAAAGCCATGTCCACCATTCCCATCACGACGCGCGGTGCCGAGTTGCTCAAGGAAGAGCTGCATCGCCTCAAGCACGTGGAGCGTCCTGCTGTGGTGCAGGCCATTGCCGAAGCGCGCGCCCAGGGCGACCTGTCCGAAAACGCCGAGTACGACGCTGCCAAGGACAAGCAAGGCTTCATCGAAGGCCGCATTGCCGAAATCGAAGGCAAGCTGTCTGCTGCGCAGATCATCAATCCGGCCGACCTGGATGCCGGTGGTCGTGTGGTGTTTGGTTCGACCGTCGAGATGGAAATCGAAGCCACTGGTGATGTGGTGACCTACCAGATCGTGGGCGATGACGAGGCCGACCTCAAGAAGGGCCTCATCTCCATCAGCTCGCCCATCGCGCGTGCCTTGATCGGCAAGGAAGCCGGCGATGTGGCCTCCGTTCAGGCCCCGGGTGGCGTGCGCGATTACGAGATCATCGAAGTCCGCTACGTCTGAGCTGGCAGGGAGCAAGGCGATGAAGCTGCTGCGCTTTCAGTCCTGGCTGGCCGGCATCTGGGCCGGTGTCATCATCGCGGTGGGTGCGGTGGCCGCGCCCACCTTGTTCGCCACGCTGGAGCGTCAGGTGGCCGGGCAGGGCGCGGGTCGCATTTTCGGTGTTGAAGCGCGCTTGAGCCTGGCGTTCGCCGTGATCCTGTTCGTCATCGAGCGGCGCCGGGTGCGCGACCTGCTGGAAGGGGGCGCCAAGATCAGCGTGGTGAGCCCCAATCTGTTGCTCACGCTGAGCGCCTTGTTCCTGACGATTTTTGGTGAGTTCGCCTTGCACCCGATGATCGAGGCGGCCAAGGCGGGGCAGGCGACGCTGTTGTCGTTTGGCGCACTGCATGGCGTGTCGGCCGCGCTGTACTGGCTCAAGGCCGTGCTGGTGGCCATCCTGGCCTGGCGTTTGACGGGCCAGCGCTGAGGTTGAGCCACCGCCTGAGCGGTGGGGGTGAGGTGGCCGCCGATGCACCTCAGGCGGGTTTCTTGC
>JAGNPA010000297.1 GCA_017989885.1 Aquabacterium sp. | reverse complement strand
TTTAAAAGCAGTACGCCAACGGTAAATCCCGAAACAAAGCGCCACCGGCCGGGCCTTGAAGTAGCATGGAGCCATACCGCCAGGCCCAGGAGACCGCAATGCCCCACGAACGCCGCCACTTCGTCCGTGTGAGCTTTGATGCGCCCGCGCAGCTTGCCACCGCCGACCAGACCCTCAGCGTGCACGTACTCGACCTCTCGCTCAAGGGCGCGCTGGTGGCCGTGGCGCCCGGCACACTGCTGCACGCAGGCGCACTGTGCCACCTCACGATTCCTCTGACCAGCACCAGCGACCACATCGCCATGTCGGCCGAGGTGGCACATGTCGAAGGCCACTTTGCCGGCCTGTTGTGCCGCGGCATCGACCTGGACAGCGTGACGCACCTGCGCCGCCTGATCGAGCTGCAGCTGGGCGCCCCCGCGCTGCTCGAGCGTGACCTGGCCGAACTCATGGCGGCCGCCCCCCCCCCCGCCGGTGCAGTAGACACCGGCCACCGCCCCCGCACCACAGGCCTGCGCCAGGGCCCGCAACCCGTCAAACGCCATGGATACCATCCTTTCGACCGAACACGCATCCCACCCGCGGCAGACCGTGCTGATCGTGGACGACACGCCCCAAAACATCATCGTGCTGGGCGAACTGCTCCGGCCGCACTACAACGTGCGGGCAGCCAACTCGGGCGAACGCGCCCTGCGCGCCGCCCACACCGACCCGCGCCCCGACCTCATCCTGCTTGACGTGATGATGCCGGGCATGGATGGCTACGAGGTCTTGCGGCAGCTGCGCGCCGACCCGCCGACCCACGACATCCCGGTGATCTTCGTCACCGCTATGGACAGCGCTCAAGACGAAGAACACGGGCTCGAACTGGGGGCCGTGGACTACATCACCAAGCCGATCAAGCCGGCCATCGTGCTGGCGCGGGTACGTGCCCACCTCGAACTCAAGCACGCCCGCGACCGCCTGGCCAACCAGAACGAATGGCTGGAGAGCGAAGTGGCCCGCCGCATGCGCGAAAACCTGTTGATCCAGGACCTCAGCATACGTGCACTGGCCTCCCTGGCCGAGGCCCGTGACACCGACACCGGTCACCACATCCTGCGCACCCAGGCCTATGTCGAGACCCTTGCGCGCCATTTGCAGCACCACGAACGCTTTGCCTCCGCGCTGGCCGATGGGCGCCTGGAACGGGTGGTCAAGGCTGCGCCGCTGCACGACCTGGGCAAGGTCGGCATCCCCGATGCCATCCTGCTCAAGCCCGGCAAGCTGACGCCCGACGAGTTCGAGATCATGAAAACCCACGCAGCCATCGGCGCGGCCGCCATCGGCAAGGCCATGCACGACGTGCTGGCCGCTGCCGATGACACCACGGCCGCACAGGCCCACGGCGCCTTTGCCTTCCTGCGGGCCGCGCAGGAGATTGCTGCAAGCCACCACGAAAAATGGGACGGCAGTGGCTACCCCGCCGGGCTGGCGGGCGACGCCATTCCGGCTGCGGGGCGGCTGATGGCGCTGGCGGACGTGTTTGATGCACTGACCTGCCGCCGCGTCTACAAAAAGGCCATGGACTTTGACCAGGCCACCCAGCTGATCACCGCGGGGCGTGGCACCCATTTCGACCCCGACGTAGTCGATGCCTTCCTGGCCTGCCACGACCAGTTCGTGCGCATTGCCACACAGTTTCAGGACGATGCTGTCGCCCAGGAAACACAAGGCCGCACCGGCACGACGGCCTGAGGCCGCTGCACCCCGCCGGCTCCGGCGCGGGGGCAAGGGAACGTCATGAATCCACCCGAAAACCCATGAAGCTGCTCAAACAAGAACCCCCACGGTACCTGCTGATTTACTTTTTGCCAGTGGCGCTGATTGTGGTCATTGCAGCCACTTTTTCGCTGTACGTCCTGCAGGGCATGCGCGAGCAGCTTGCAGACATCAACGCCAAACAGCGCCACGACATCGAGAGCATCGATCAGACCAACCAGTTCTCGCTGGAGCTGGGCCACACCCACCAATGGGCGCTTGCGAGCCTGGTCAACGGTTCGGGAGTGCCAAGCGCCCAGAACGCACCAGGCGCCGAGCGCCCGGAGCTGCTCAAGCGCCTCGAACGCATCGATGCCCTGTTACAGAAACTGGGCGAGGTGGAGCATCACCACGAGGGGGCTGACCACACCACCGCCGCACGCCAGGATTTCCAGGCCTACACCCAGAGCCTGGTCCATGCCCTGGAGCAGGCCAACGCCCGGCCCGAAGAGCGCCTGCGGCTCATGCACGAAGCCACCGGGCACTACACCCGCATCTCGGAACATGCTTCCTATGTGGTCTCCTCCATCCTTCGGGACGCCGAAGCCACGGAGCAACAACAGTTTGCACTCACCAATCAACGCGCCCGCATGCTCACCCTGGTGGGGGCACTGATTGGCTGCGTGCTGATGTTGGGCTGGTTCCTGGTCAGCCGCGCCGTCAGCCAGCGCCTGGGCACACTGTCGGGCGCGGTGCGCGCGCTGGCCAATGGTGAAACCAACCCGCAATCCATGGGCCAGGTGCAGCAGCTGGCGCGCCGCAGCGACGGGCTCATGGCCGAAATGGCCAGAGCCTGCCTGGCCTTTCGCGACAACATCGTGGCTCGCGAAGCGGTGCAGACCGACCTGGCCGAACGCGTCAAGGAGCAGGCCTGCCTTTACGACATCTTCCGCATGACCGAAGAAGATGACATCCGGGCCGATACCCTGATTGCGCAGGTGGTGGCCCGGCTGCCGGCCGCCATGCGCCACCCCGATGAAATCCGGGCACATGCGCTGTTTGACGGCCGATCCATCGGCTCGCCGCAAGCCCCGCAACTGCCCCACGCCCTCTCCATCTCCTTTGATAGCGGCGATGGCACGGTGCACCAGCTCACGGTGGCCTCCACCCGGCCACCGGCAAAAGGCAGCAGGGCTTTTCTGCCCGAGGAAGAAGTGTTGATCGAGGCCGTGGGCACCAGGCTCTCGAGCGTGCTGCGCCGCCGCCGCGCCAAACGCGCCGAACAGGACAACCAGGCGCTGATGGACATCATGGTCGAGGAATCGCCCTATGCCATCGAGCTGATCGACATCGAGAGCCTGCGTTTCATGGCGGTCAATGCCGCGGCCTGCCGGCACCTGGGCTACCGCCGCGAGGAGCTGCTGGGCATGACGCTGGCCGACGTGCAGGGCAAGTTCTCCCCCGAAGAGTTCCGGGCCAAGGTGCAGGCCGTTGTGGCGGATGGCAAGGCCAGCTTTGAAAACCGCCGCAGGCGCAGCGATGGCCTGGCCATCGACGTGCAGGTGGATGTGTACGTGATTCAGCGCGGCCAGCGCAAGATCATGGTGGACATG
>JAGNPA010000296.1 GCA_017989885.1 Aquabacterium sp. | reverse complement strand
TCGGTGGTGCGGTCTGTGCGGCCCGGGTCGGTGGCGCCCAGAACCAGCCCGTTCTTGCCTTGGGTCAACTCCACCCAGACGCCTGTGCCGTCAGGTTTGAACTGAGCTGCATACAGCTTGCCTTGGGTCAGCAAGGTTGCGTTGGCGGCACGGTTGCTGGGGTTGTAGCTGCCGTCCGGAACGAACTTGTAGATGCCGCCCGGGGTGCTGTCGTCACCCATGTAGAACGCCATGCGGTTGTTGGCGTTGAGCATGTACGCGGTGTTTTCGTGGTCGAAACGACCCATGGCGGTGTGCTTGACCGGTGTGGCCAGTGCAGCCAACTCTCCCAGCGGGTCGATCTCGATCACCCAGCCGTAACCGTTTTCGTTTTGAGTGGGGTCGATGTAGTTGTCGGTCGACTCCTCGCAGGTCAGGTACGTGCCCCAGGGGGTCGAGCCGCTGGCGCAGTTGTTGATCGTGCCCACCACGTCGCCCACCACGGTGGCGGCGGGGCCGGAGGTCTTGTAGTTGGTGTTGCCGGTGTAGCGCTTGTTGTACTTGGAGCCAACCACCACCTCCCACTTGTTGCTGGTTTCGTTCAGCTTGATTTCCACGATGTCCACGCCGACGTTCGACAGACGGGCCTTGATGGCATCGGGTGCGGTGCGATCAGCCAGGTTCAACATGAAGCCGTCGGTGCTCTCGTGGTTGATGGCCAGCAAGCCATTCTTGTTGGGGTCCCGGCCAGGGATGGCGTAGAACTCCATGCCATCGTGCTGGCCACCGCCCACCTGTTCGAGTTCGCTCAGGGACAGGGCTGTGCCCTGGTACGACAGGCCGGCCGTGATCAGTGCATCGCCAGCCGAGAACAGCACATCGCTGGTGTAGTTGGCGGGGACGGAGACCTTTTGGCCGACGGCTGCATCGACTTTCTGGAAACCCACTGCGAAATTCTCAGTCGCCGCCGGGGTGGAGGCCGAGGGGGTGTCATCACCACCGCCGCCGCAGGCGCTCAGTGCGCTGGCGCCAAAAATGGCGGTGAGCGAGGCGCCGATGCTGCCGCGCAGCATGGAGCGACGCTTCATGGGCATCTTGCTCAAGACGTCATCCAGCATCTGGCCGGGTACATGCGTGATTTCAGCATCGCCACGCGCAGCAGCGGCATCGGCACGGAGTTTGTCGGTCAGGTAAGACATTCGAATATTCCTTGATTTGCGTTGGTGAATGGACCAGCGCGATGCTAGGAACCGTGTGTGTCTGACGCGTGTCGATTGGGTGACGATAGAGTGACAACGGTCTTTGTCCGTTGTGATCGCCGCCTTCGCGATAACCCTCGCCTAAAGTTGACTAAAACAGTAGGAATGCGTATAATCGACTCAAACACTCGGGATTGAACGTTCCCTGATCTGCCGGAGATCCCGGCGGGTCCACCGCTGACCGACCCAGGGCCGGCGTGGGGCCATGTTCGATCCTGCATAAGGAGTTATGCCATGCGTTTGACCACCAAGGGCCGTTTCGCTGTAACGGCCATGATCGATCTGGCTTTGCGGGAGCACACCGGCCCCGTCGCTCTGGCTGCCATCAGCCAGCGGCAACAGATCTCGCTGTCCTACCTTGAGCAGCTGTTCGGCAAGCTGCGTCGCCACGAGCTCGTTGAGAGCACCCGTGGCCCAGGCGGCGGCTACTCCTTGGGCCGCAAGGCCGAAGACATCACCGTGGCCGACATCATCGTCGCGGTCGATGAGCCCATCGACGCCACCGGCTGCGGTGGCAAGGAAAACTGCATGGGCGATGACGGCGGTCGCTGCATGACCCACGACCTGTGGACCAGCCTGAACAACAAGATGATCGAGTATCTGGATTCGATCAGCCTGCGCAAACTGGTCGATGACCAGCTGGCCAAAGGCGTGTCGATCGAGGCCCAGCCCATCAAGCGCGCCATCTCGACGCAGCCTGTGGTCAAGCCCATCAAGATCACCGCGCCCAATTCCGTGTTCGCTCTCGGTGCAGCCCTGACCAAATAAGGGACATCGGCCCCACCGGCGCAAGTCGAGGGTGGCCCGCCCTGATAATTGAGTCTCACCTCGTAGCGATCTGTTGTACCGCTGCCAGTCGGGTCGACTTGACCCGTTTGGCGCCAGCCATTGAGTCCCCACCATGGACATGACCCCGCATTTCCCCATCTATATGGACTACGGCGCGACCACGCCGTGTGACCCCCGCGTCGTCGACGCCATGATCCCCTGGCTGCGTGAGCACTTCGGCAACCCGGCTTCGCGCACCCACGCCTATGGCTGGGAAGCCGAGGCGGCCGTCGAAAAGGCCCGCCAGGAAGTGGCCGACCTGATCGGCGCCGACCCCCGCGAAATCGTCTGGACCTCGGGTGCCACCGAGTCCAACAACCTCGCCCTCAAGGGTGCAGCCCAGTTCTACAAAACCCGCGGCAAGCACATCATCACGGTCAAGACCGAGCACAAGGCCGTGCTCGACACCGTGCGTGAACTCGAGCGCCAGGGTTTTGAGGCCACCTACCTCGACGTCAAGGACGACGGTCTGCTCGACCTGGACGTGCTCAAGGCCGCCATCCGCCCTGACACCATCCTGATCTCCGTCATGTACGTGAACAACGAGATCGGCGTGATCCAGGACATCCCCACCATCGGCGCGTTGTGCCGTGAAAAGGGCATCATCTTCCACGTGGACGCTGCGCAAGCCACCGGCAAGATCGAGATCGACCTGGCCACCTTGCCGGTTGATCTGATGAGCCTGGCCTCGCACAAGACCTACGGCCCCAAGGGCATTGGCGCCCTGTACGTGCGCCGCAAGCCCCGCGTGCGCCTCGAAGCGCAAATGCACGGTGGTGGTCACGAGCGCGGCATGCGTTCGGGCACCTTGCCCACGCACCAGATCGTCGGCATGGGCGAAGCCTTCCGCCTCGCCAAAGAAGAAATGGCCGACGAGAACGCCCGCGTCAAGGCTCTGCGTGACCGCCTGCTGGCCGGCCTGCAAGACATCGAACAGATCTTCGTCAACGGCGATCTGGAAAAGCGTGTCGCCCACAACCTCAACGTCTCCTTCAACTATGTCGAAGGCGAGTCGCTGATCATGGGCATCAAGGGCATTGCCGTGTCGTCCGGTTCGGCCTGCACCTCGGCCAGCCTGGAACCCAGCTATGTGCTGCGCGCCCTGGGTCGCAGCGACGAGCTGGCGCACAGCTCGTTGCGCATGACCATCGGCCGCTTCACGACCGAAGAAGAAGTCGATTTCGTCGTCACCACCCTCAAGGACCGTGTCGCCAAGCTGCGCGAACTCTCGCCGCTGTGGGACATGTACAAAGACGGCATTGACATCAGCACTATTCAATGGGCGGCACACTGATCATGTCAGCCCC
>JAGNPA010000295.1 GCA_017989885.1 Aquabacterium sp. | reverse complement strand
TCTGCTTGACGCGGCCCGTGAGCGGGTCAAACAACTGCAGGCTCTCCACTTCGTCATCAAACAGCTCGATGCGGATGGCCAGCTCGGAATGCTCGGCCGGGAACACGTCGATAGTGTCGCCGCGCACGCGAAACTTGCCGCGCGAAAAATCTGCATCGTTGCGCTGGTACTGCATGCGAATGAGCTGTGCAATCACGTCGCGCTGACCCAGCCTGTCGCCGGTGCGCAGCGTCATCACCATGCGGTGGTAACTCTCGGGCTCGCCAATACCGTAGATGGCCGACACCGTGGCCACAATCACCACATCGCGCCGCTCCATGAGGCTCTTGGTGCAACTGAGCCGCATCTGCTCGATGTGCTCGTTGATCGCACTGTCCTTCTCGATGAACAGGTCGCGCTGGGGCACATAGGCCTCGGGCTGGTAGTAGTCGTAGTAGCTCACGAAGTACTCGACCGCGTTCTTGGGAAAGAACTCGCGGAACTCGCTGTACAGCTGTGCCGCCAGCGTCTTGTTGGGCGCAAACACGATGGCCGGGCGGCCCATGCGCGCAATCACGTTGGCCATGGTGAAGGTCTTGCCCGAGCCCGTCACGCCCAGCAGGGTCTGGAAAGTTTCACCGTCGTTCAGCCCTTCGACCAGCTTGTTGATGGCCTCGGGCTGGTCGCCCGCCGGCGGGTAGGGCTGGAACAGCTCGAAGGGCGAACCAGGAAACGAAACAAAGGTCCCTGTGCTGGAGGTGCCGACGTCATTGGCAACAACGGTCAGCGGAGAGTCGGATGGGGGCATGGTTCCTCGGCCGGGCTGGCCGTCTGAAGAAAAGCCGCTCTGAGCGGCAAAAACGACAAGGCGCAAAAAGACAGGAATGCAGGGCAAAACTCTTGACGGAAATCAATCAGACACCCTGCCTCATCGTGCCGACACGGGGAAATGACCCCCTTCGAGGGGTAACATCTGACAGTACCTTTAATATTTTGAGACGTTTGCCCATGCTCAACAATTTTCGCATTACCCAGCGCTTTGCCCTCGTCATCATCGTTTACTGGGTCGCCTTCCTGGTGGTGATGGGCGTTGGCGTTGGTGGCTTGATGTCGGCCAAAGACAGCCTGCAGTCCGTACACGACAACGCGATGAAGCCTGCCTTGCTGGCCGATGAGTCGATTGACAAGATCGTTCAAGGCCGCCTGCAGGTGCTGCTGGCGTTTCAGCATGCCCCGGATGGCGCCCTGGCGGCCATCCACGACCATGCCACTACGTTGCACCTGGACGCCATTGCCAGCACGGCCGACAAAGGCCAGCAGATTGCGCAGGAGCTGTCTAAAACGTTGAATGACCCCACCGAAAAGGAACTGTTCGACGCGGCTTACAAGGCGCGCGAAGCGTGGAGTCAACGACTGACCGAGGCGTTGACCGCCATTCGTGGCAATGATTTCAGCCCGGCCACCATGGCGGCCTTTCTGGCCGCCGGCCGACGCGAGGGCGAGAGCGCGGTGAAGGCGCTCACCAGTTTGCGCGACCAAAAAGTGGCGTTTGCCAATGCCGCCTACAAAGCGGCCGAAGCACGCTATCACAACGCCCTGGTGCTGTTCGGCATCGTCATTGCACTGGGCATGGTCCCGGGTGCGTGGCTGACCTACGGCCTGGCGCGTCGCCTGACCGCAGGATTCTCACTGGCCGATGCCACGGCAACATCGATCGCGGCGGGCGACCTGTCGCACAAAGTGCCCCACGCCGGGACCGATGAGATCGGTCACCTGCTGGGTCAGATGGATACGATGCGCGCCAACCTGCACCGGGTCATCGCGCAGGTGCGCAGCGGCTCCGACTCCATTGCCAGCGCGGCATCCGAAGTGGCGGTGGGGACTCTGGACCTGTCCAACCGCACCGAGCAACAGGCCGGGTCGCTGGAGCAGACGGCCACCGCCTCGGAAGAGCTGACCAGCACCGTCCAGCACAACGCCGACAACGCCAGCCAGGCCAATCAGCTGGCGGCTTCGGCCTCGGTGGTGGCCACCCACGGCGGCGAGGTGATGGTCCAGGTGGTGCAAACCATGCAGGCCATCAACACCTCGTCGCGCCGGATCGCAGACATCATCAGCGTGATCGACGGCATCGCATTTCAGACCAACATCCTCGCCCTGAATGCTGCCGTGGAAGCAGCCCGTGCGGGCGAGCAGGGACGCGGCTTTGCCGTGGTGGCCGGCGAAGTGCGCTCGCTGGCAGGGCGCAGCGCCGAGGCAGCCAAGGAGATCAAGACCCTGATCACGGACTCGGTGGAGAAGGTGGACCTGGGCACGCAGCAGGTCGCGCAGGCGGGCAGCACCATGGACGAGATCGTGACCAGCATTCAGCGCGTGGCCGACATCGTGGGCGAGATCGCATCGGCCAGCCGCGAGCAATCGACCAGCATCGGTCAGATCAATACGGCGGTGACGCAACTGGACACGGTAACCCAGCAAAATGCCGCGCTGGTCGAACAAACCTCGGCGGCCTCCGCTGCGCTGCAGGAGCAGGCGCGCCAGCTGGCGCAGCTGGCCGCGTCCTTCCAGCTCGGAGACAACCATGCCCCGGGCCTTTCGGCGCCCGCCCGGCATCGCCTGCCCGGCTGAATGACTCCACGCACTGCCCGGCACGCCGGGCCGGGCACTCGTTAAAATGCGCGCTGCTCCCGGGCACCGGGAGCAACGCCCTCCGCTCAACCAGGACTTTGAAATGTCGCTTTTCTCTCCCGTCGAAATGGCCCCCCGTGACCCGATCCTGGGTCTCAACGAGCAGTTCGCTGCCGACACCAACCCCAACAAGGTCAATCTCGGTGTGGGTGTGTATTTCGACGACAACGGCAAGCTGCCCTTGCTGGCCTGCGTGCAGGCCGCCGAAAAGGCCATGATGGCCGTCCCCACGGCACGTGGCTACCTGCCCATCGATGGGATCGTGGCCTATGACAACGCCGTCAAGAGCCTGGTGTTCGGTGCCGACAGCGAGCCCGTGCAGTCAGGCCGCGTGGCCACCGTGCAGGCCATCGGCGGCACCGGCGGCCTGAAGATCGGTGCCGACTTTCTGAAGAAGGTCAGCCCCGACGCCAAGGTACTGATCTCGGACCCCAGCTGGGAAAACCACCGTGCGCTGTTTACCAACGCCGGTTTTGTGGTGGACACCTACGCTTACTACGACGCAGCCAAGCGCGGCGTGAACTTCGAAGGCATGCTGGCCAGCCTGAACGCTGCGGCCCCCGGCACCATCGTCGTGCTGCACGCCTGCTGCCACAACCCCACCGGCTACGACATCACCCCCGAGCAGTGGGACCAGGTCATCGCCGCCGTCAAGGCCAAGAACCTCACGCCTTTCCTCGACATGGCCTACCAGGGCTTTGGCCACGGCATCG
>JAGNPA010000294.1 GCA_017989885.1 Aquabacterium sp. | reverse complement strand
ACGTTGGCCCCGTCCCTCGCTGGCGGCACCGGCCACCACCATCAGGGGCATCAGGTGTTCTTCGGCGCGGGGCGGGTGGCACAGCCGGGCCGAGGGCGCCTGGTCCCAGTGCGCCAAGCCTTGCGCACGCGTGGCCGGGTCGGCCTCGACCGTGGCGGTCAGCCAGGCATCGAAGGTGTCGGAGATCGGGCCGAAGCGCGGGTCGCCGTAGCCGCGCATGTTGTGAAAGCTCATGCCGCTGCCCACGATCAGCACGCCCTCGTCGCGCAGGGCCGTCAGTGCTTGACCAGCTTGCAGGTGGGCCAGCGGGTCGAGGTCGTGCCGCAAGGACAGCTGCACCACGGGCACGTCGGCCTCGGGGAACATGAGTTTGAGCGGAATGAACATGCCGTGGTCGAAACCGCGTTGCGGATCGGCCTGCGAGGGCTGACCGGCGGCGTGCAGCAATGCGGTGATGCGCTCGGCCAGTTGCGGCTCACCCGGCGCGGGGTAGCGCAGCTCATAGGTATGGGGTGGGAAGCCGCCGTAGTCGTAGATCAGATCCGGTTGAGCGCCGCTGGTGACGTTGAAGCCACCCGTGAGCCAGTGACCCGACACCATCACGATGGCGGTGGGCCGTGCCGGCAGCGTGTCGGCCATGCCCATCAGGAAGTCGCGCATGCGGTGCCAGGTGGTGGGCGGGTTCCAGTCCATGAAGAAGCAGGGCCCGGCGCCATGCGGGATGAAGCAGGTGGGCATGCGGGTGGCGGCAGACATGCGGGACCTTTCCAAAGCGAGAACCGTTTGAGTATCGGCCAAGTGCGAATGGGCGTACACCTGCAAGGACAAGCCCGCAGCAGGACAATGACCCGATGAAATCCCTCCAAGACATTGCCCTGTCCATGCTGGACCTGGTGTCCGTGCGTGAAGGCGGCACGGTGGCCGACGCCCTGGCCGTCGCCCTGCGCACCGCTCAACAAGCCGAGTCACTCGGCTTCACCCGCTACTGGCTGGCCGAGCACCACAACATGCCCGGCATCGCCAGTTCGGCCACCGCCGTGCTGGTGGGCCACATCGCCGGGGGCACGCAGCGCATCCGCGTCGGCTCGGGCGGCATCATGCTGCCCAACCACGCGCCGCTGGTCGTGGCCGAGGCCTTTGGCACGCTGGCCGAGCTCTACCCCGGTCGCATCGACCTGGGGTTGGGGCGCGCACCCGGCACCGACCGCGCCACCATGCGGGCGCTGCGCCGCCACCATGTGGAAACCGAAGACGACTTTCCGCGTGACGTGAGCGAGCTGCAGCGCCTGTTGGGCCCGGTGCAGCCGGGTCAGGCCATCGTGGCCATGCCCGGCGCGGGCACCGAGGTGCCGATCTGGTTGCTGGGCTCCAGCCTGTTTTCAGCGCAGTTGGCGGCCGAGAAAGGGCTGCCCTATGCCTTTGCCTCGCACTTTGCGCCGCGCATGCTGCTGCAGGCGGTCGAGCTGTACCGGGCGCGCTTCAAGCCCTCCAAGGTGCTGGCGCAACCGCATGTGGTGATCGGGGTGCCGGTCATCGCGGCGCCCACGGATGACGAGGCCGAGTTCCTGGCCACCAGCACCTACCAGCGCGTGCTGAGCATCCTGCGCGGCGAGCGCGGGCGCATGCCCCCGCCCGTGGCGGATTTCCTGTCGACGGTCTCCCCCTCCGAGCAGGCGGGCATCGGCGACTTCCTGGGCGCGGCCGTGATTGGCGGGCCTGACACCGTGCGCAGTGGCCTGACGCGTTTGCTGGAGCTTACGCAGGCCGACGAGATCATGATGGTCTCCGACGTGTTCGATCCGGCCTTGCGTTGGCGTTCGATGGCGATCACCGCTGAGGTTTGCCGCATCAGGGTATGACATGGGTTGGCAATAGGTGATGATCGGTGACATGATCTGTCGCGTCATCACCCCTTTTGCCGACCATGTCCACGCCTGCCGCACCTGCATCGCCCTCACGCTTTCTGGACCAGACGCACGAGGTCATCAACGTCTCGTCTGAGCTGGCGGGCTACAACATGTACACGCAGGACGCGGCCTTGCGGGAGGCCGTCCAGCGCGAAGGCGCGGCCTGGGCGCAGGCGGACCTGACGCGCTTCGGCCAGCTCACCGGCTCGGCCGACTACCTGGAGCTGGGCGCCCTGGCCAACCGGTATCCGCCCGAACTCGACACCCACGACCGCTTCGGCCACCGCGTCGACCTGGTGCGCTTCCACCCCGCGTACCACACGCTGATGAAGACGGCCATCGAAGAAGGCATCCACGCATCACCCTGGACCGATCCTCAGCCTGGCGCCCACGTGGCCCGCGCGGCCAAGTTCTACCTGCAGGCGCAGGTGGAAGCCGGCCACGGTTGCCCGATCACCATGACCTTCGCGGCCGTGCCCAGCCTGCTCACCACGCCCGCACTGGCCCAGCAGTGGGTGCCCAAGATCACCGCCTCGGTCTACGACCCGCGCAACGTGCCCGATGCGGCCAAGCAGGGCCTGACCATCGGCATGGCGATGACCGAGAAGCAAGGCGGCTCGGATGTGCGCGCCAACACCACCCGCGCCTACCCCGTGGGCGCCTCCGGCCCGGGCGAGGCCTACGAGCTGGTGGGTCACAAGTTCTTCGTGTCCGCCCCCATGTGCGATGCCTTCCTGGTGCTGGCGCAGGCGCCGGGCGGCCTGTCGTGTTTCCTGCTGCCGCGCTGGCGGCCTGATGGCAGCAAGAACCCGCTGCAGGTGCTGCGCCTCAAACGCAAGATGGGCAACGTCTCCAACGCGTCGAGCGAGACCGAGCTGCGCGGCGCCCTGGCCTGGATGGTCGGCGAAGAAGGGCGGGGCGTGCGAACCATCATCGAGATGGTGTCGATGACCCGCTTCGACTGCATGATCGGCTCCTCCGCTGGCCAGCGTGCGGCCGTGTCGCAGGCCCTGCACCACTGTTCACTTCGCTCGGCCTTTGGCACCGTGCTCAACCAGCAGCCTTTGATGCAGAACGTGCTGGCCGACCTGGTGCTCGAAAGCGAAGGTTCATTGGCGCTGACGATGCGCATGGCCCGCGCCATGGACCAGCGCGCCACCGACCCACACGAAGACCAGATGGCCCGACTGCTGACGGCCGTGGGCAAATACTGGATCTGCAAACGCACGCCCCAGCATGCCTATGAGGCCATGGAGTGCATCGGTGGCAGCGGGGTGATGGAAGACAGTCCCTTCCCGCGCCTGTTCCGCGAGTCCCCCGTCAACGCGATCTGGGAAGGCAGTGGCAACGTCCAGTGCCTGGACGTGCTGCGCGCCATGCAGAAGACCCCGGACGTGGTGCAAGCCTTCTTCCAGGAGGTGGCGCGTGCCCGTGGGGGCCACGCCCAGCTCGACCGCTACGTGGCCGATCTGCAG
>JAGNPA010000293.1 GCA_017989885.1 Aquabacterium sp. | reverse complement strand
CAGTTGCTGAAAGCGCGTGGCCATCAGCCCCTTGGGCGTGTCCGGCGCGACCACATGCGACAGGCGCACGACCAGCTCGGCAGCCTGGGCCATCGGCACCCACACGGTGCACAGCGCGCACAGCCAAATCCACACGCCCACCCTCAGCAGGTGGCGCTTTGACCCGGCACGAACAGGTGGAGGACGCATGTCAGCTATCCTAACCAAAACCCCTCAGTGCAATGTCCGAGCCCGCCGTCGATTTCACCTTGCTGGAGCTGGAGCCGCCCTCGGCCTCGGCCGGGAACCGCCGCGCCCTGATGTGGCTGGGCGGCATGCTCTTGCTGGTGGCCGTGTCCATCGGGGTGCTGGCGCTGTTCCTGCGCTCGGTCGAGGCCGAAGAGGCCAACCGCCGCCGGGTGGCCGATGCCCAGTGGCTGGACCAGACCCTGCGCTTTCACTTCCAGCGCCTGGAGGCCGACCTCACCGCGCTGGCGCTGCAGGCCCAGCGCCGCGATGCACCCGGTCCGTCTGCGGGGGGTGAAAGTGAGGATGAGGGCACCTCGCCCGCCTTGCCCGTGAAAGCCGGTCAGCTGTGGCGCACCCCCGGCGTCATCCTGTTTCACCGCTGGTTACCCGCCGAGCAGCAGCGGCGCGTCCGTGACTGGCCCGACTTCATGCAAGCCGCAGCCCGCCAGCCCGACGGCGAGCCCGCCTTGCGGACCATGCTGGCCACCACCGGTGCGCTGCAACGCGCTGCCTATGCCGGACCCATGCCGCAAGGAGCCCCTGAATCGGGTCACATCCTGTGGCTGGCCGTGCCCCAGTTCGAGCAAGGCCAGTTCGTGGGCGATCACGTCGCGGCGGTGCACTTCGAGCAGGCCTTGCGCAGCATCATCCCGCCCTGGTTTGCCCGGGACCATGCCATCGACCTCAACCCTCAGGGTGGCGCCTCGGCCACCGTGCCCATCCACTTTCCCGGCATCCAGCTCAGCCTGGATGTGCGAGCGCTGAACCCGCAACACGCGCTGGCGCCACGGCTCTTTTTCGGCGTGGCATTGGTGTGCCTGCTGGCCATGATGGCGGCCCTGTATGCCTTGTGGCGCGACACCGTGCGGCGCCAACGCGTCGAGGCCCAGTTGCAGACTCAGCGCGTGCTGCGCCAGGCCATGGAGCGCGCGGTGCTGCTGGGCCTGCGCGCCTGGGACACCCAAGGGCGCCCGCTCTACGTCAACCAGGCCTTCTGTCGTCTGGTCGGCTGGCCCGCCGAGGCGCTGGTCGACCCCACCCAGCCCATGCCTTACTGGCCCGGCGCATCGCGCGATGAGCTCGACACCCTGCGCGCGCACATGGCCGACCCCAGCGCGCCGCAGATCGGCGTCGAGATGCAATGGCGACACCACGACGGTCACCTGCTGGAGGTGTTGGTCCACGGCGCGCCCTTGAGCCTGCCCGACGGCACCGTGGTCGGCTGGATGGGCTCGGCGCTCGACATCACCGAGCGCAAACGCATCGAGCGGCGTGCTGCCCGCCAGCAGGACATGCTGGAAGCCTCGGGCCGCCTGATTGCCGTCGGCGAGGTGGCCTCGACCCTCGCTCATGAGCTCAACCAGCCGCTCGGCGCGCTCAGCAGCTTTGCCAACGGCCTGCTCAACCGCCTGCAACAGCAAAGCATCACGCTCGACGAGGTCGGCCCGGTGGTCGAGCGCATGGCCCGCATTGCCGAGAAGGCCGGGCGCGTCATCCAGCGCGTCAACGCCTTTGCCAGACGTCAGGAGATGAACCGGCAGCCGCTGGACCTTTTGCCCTTCGTGAGCCGCGTGGTGGGACAGGTGCCCTTGCCCGAGGGCCTGAGCCTGCACCTGCAACTGCAACTGCCGGAGGCCGACCCCTTACTGACCGTGCCAGCCGACGCCCTGCTGTTGGAGCACGCCCTGCACAACATCGTGCTCAACGCCACCGAATGGGCGGTCAAAACCACCGACGTCACGCCGCGCATACAGGTGCGGCTGGTGCGCAGCGAGGGCCAGGTCGGCATCCAGGTGGCCGACAACGGCCCCGGTGTGCCACCCGATCAAGTCGGCAACATCTTCGATGCGTTTGCCACCCAGAAAGAAGGCGGCATGGGCATGGGTCTGTCCATCTGCCGCTCCATCATCGAAGCCCATCACGGGCGCATCGATGTGGCGCGCAGCGACGACCTGCACGGGGCACAATTCACCCTGTGGCTGCCTCTGAATCCCTGACCCCTCTCGTGCACATCGTCGACGACGACGCGGACTTCCGCGACGGCCTGGCGTGGCTGCTCGACTCCCGCGGGCTGCGCACCCGCTGCTGGGCGGGTGGCGACCAGTTCCTGGCGGAGTTGCGTCCGGGCAGCGACACCTGGGCCTGCAGCATCATGCTGCTCGACATCCGCATGGAGCCCCTCTCGGGTCTGGCCACGTTCGAGCAGCTCAAGGCGCAAGGCTGGCCCTGGCCCATCCTGTTCCTGACCGGACACGGCGACCTCAGCATGGCAGTGGCCGCCGTCAAGAACGGTGCCTGGGACTTTCTGGAAAAACCGTTTCAGGACAACCAGCTGGTCGACAAGGTGGAGGCCGCCTGCCAAGAGGCTGTCGTCCTGCAGACCGAGTCGCAGGCGAAATGGCGTTTCCAGCAGGCCCTGGCCGCCCTGAGCCAGCGCGAGCGCGAGGTGCTCGATGAGCTGCTGCAGGGCCACTACAACAAGAACATCGCCGATCACCTGGGCATCACGCCCCGCACGGTGGAGTTCCACCGCGCCAACATCTTCGAGAAGCTGCAGGTGCAATCCGCCGTCGAGCTGGCCCACCTCATGGGCCGCTACGCACCCGGCTCCGGGGCTTAGCGGGTGTCGCCTTGGCGGCGCTGCAATTCCTTGAACAGCCCCGACTGGTCCAGATCGGCAAAGCCGTGCTCGGCCGCCTGGGCATACAGATCGGTCAGATGCTGGGTGATGGGCGCGTCAAACCCCAGGCCGGCCGAGGTGTGCAGCGCATTGCGCAGGTCCTTGAGCTGAATCGCCAGCGAGCCGCGCTTGGCAAAGTCACCGTCCACCATGCGCTGGCCGTGCACCTCCAGGATGCGGCTCTCGGCAAAGCCGCCGCGCAGGGCCTCCCGCACCTTGGCCGGGTTGGCGCCGCCTTTTTCAGCCAGCAACAGCGCTTCAGCGACCGCGCCGATCGTGATCCCCACGATCATCTGGTTGGCCAGCTTGGTCAACTGGCCCGAACCCGCCGGTCCCACATGCACCGGGCGGCCCAGCACCGACAGCACCTCGCGGGCGCGCTCGAAATCTGCCGCCTCGCCTCCGGCCATGATGGCCAGCGTGCCCGCCTCGGCGCCCAGCGTGCCGCCCGACACGGGGGCGTCCAGCGCCTGCACAC
>JAGNPA010000292.1 GCA_017989885.1 Aquabacterium sp. | reverse complement strand
CTGTTGACCAGGCTGTCGATGCCCACCACATCAAAGCCCGCCTCCTGCAAAGCCAGCCAGGTGTGCGAGGCGATGTAACCGGTGGCCCCGGTCAACAGGATGCAAGGCAAGGTGAACTCCCGATGTCAGTCGATGGTGAAGGAGGCGCGACACGCCACCGTGTTGCCATCATACGCATTGGGGGAGAAGATCGAGGCCGTCCGATCGTAGCGCTGCAGGTCGCAGCCCAAGCCCACCGAGCGGATGGGTTGGTAAGAGACCCCCAACGACACGGCGCTGTAGCGCCCGGTTGTTTCGCCGCCTTGCTGATACGAGGCGCCGCCCACCACCAAGTCACTGTCCTCATCGTACTGAGCGTGGGTGTAGCCCGCGTTGAGCTTGATCTTGGCCGTCGCCTGGTAGGTGGCGGTCGCCGACAGGCTGTTGGTCAGGCGCTTGTTGCTTTGATACAGCGAATTGGTCGAGGGGCCCAAGCTGGCACCACCTTCGTTGTTGGTGTCACGCACCCAACTCAAGGCGTACGTGGCCTTGCCAGCCGGTGTGAAGGTCCACGACGCGGAGCCTGTCAAACCATCGAAATCACGTCGGCGGTCCTGAGGATGCTTCTCGCTGGTCACACCCAGACGACCCGACAGACGGCTGAACCCCGTCACCTGCCAGACCGTGTCCAGATTCAAGCTGGTGCGCTCGATGTCCTCACCCACCTGGGTGCCGCCCAACAACACCCGCTTTGGCAACTCCGTATCGGTGCGGTACAGCGTCAGCCCGATGTAAGCCAGATCCGAGGGCAAATAGCGCACGCCCGCGAACACCGAATTCGAGGTCTTGTTCTCCGACTCGGTGATCTGGTAATCCACCTTGCTGTGACTCGCGCCGGCGTTCACCGACCAGCGCCCGTACAGCCCATAGCGCACATCGACCGATGCCTGTCGGTTGCGCTCGGTGTTGCGCCCGTTGCGGTTGAACTGGTCTTCGAAGCTCGGCAGGAACTGGGAGGCCCCCGCATTGAGGGTCACCTTGAAGTTGGAGCCCACTTCGCTGGCCACTTCGGCGCTGACGGCATAGCCATCGTTGTCGAACTGCGAGTTCTCGCTGTAGGCATTGCGGGAGGCCGAAGCCGACAGGCGGTAGTTCTGCCGGCCATAGGCCTTGTTGAGACCCGCCGCCACCGTCGTGGTGGAGATGGTGTCACTGCTACGCTGCGAGTTGTCGCGCAGCAGGTTGCTGTCACGCGTCAGGCTCTGGCTCAAGGTCAAATAGAGCGGCAACTCCTCGGCATTCGCCGAGCCAATTCCGCTCAGCCCTGCGGCCATTCCCAATGCCAGCGTGAGGCTTCGGACAACGATTGGTTTGTGCTGCATGCCACCCTCTTGATCTTGCGTTTTGGTTGATGTGTCAGATGTCCCGTCAGGCACGGGCACTCAGTACGCGCTGCGGTCAAACAGCACCAGACGAATCGTGCGGAAAATGATTTCCACATCCAGGCCCAGGGACCAGTTGCGCAGGTACTCCAGGTCGTACTCCACCCGGGCCTGCATCTTGTCAAGGGTTTCGGTCTCGCCGCGGCAGCCGTTGACCTGGGCCCAGCCCGTGATGCCCGGCCGCACCTTGTGGCGCACCATGTAGGCCTTGATCAAGCGGCGATAAGACTCGTTGTGGGCCACGGCGTGAGGACGTGGCCCCACGATGCTCATGCGCCCCTGCAGCACATTGATGAACTGCGGCAACTCATCAAGCGAGGTCTTGCGGATGAAGGCGCCAAACGGCGTGATGCGAGGGTCGCCCTTGGTCGCCTGCTTGACCACGGCCCCGTTGTCCATGGCCCGCATGGAGCGGAACTTGTAGACGATGATCTCCTCGCCATCGAGCCCGTTGCGCCGCTGCTTGAAGATGATCGGGCCGGGCGAACTCCATTTGACGCCGATGGCAATGGCCAGCAGCAGGGGCGAAATCAGCACCAGGATGACACTGGCGGCCACGATGTCGAACACGCGCTTGGCCAGCTCGTTGATACCGGTGAACGGGGTTTCGCAAATGCCCACCACGGGCACGCCATTCATGTCCTGCAGACGACCCTGGATGATGCTGATGCCGAACACATCGGGCACGAAATACAGCGAGGCCGTGGTGCCCTGGATGGCCTCCATCAGCGCCAGGATGCGGGGCTGCGAACCCAGGGGCAAGGTGATGTAGACCTCGTGGATGCCGTGCGCCTGCACATAGTCGGCAATGTCCTGAAGACCGCCCAGGCGTTGGGCATGGGTCTCGGGATGCACACGCTCACCGGAACGGTCATCAAAATAGCCCACGAAGCTCACTGCCTGACCCGGATTGGCCTGCAGGGCCTTGGCCACCTTCAGCCCCAGAGAGCCGGCCCCCACCACCACGGCCTTGCGGCGCGCTTCGGGGCGCGCCATCTGGCGCTGCACGATGGCACGCCCGGTCATGACCACCAGCCACTGTGCCACCGGGGTCACCAAGGCCCATGTGGCCATGACATCCATTTTGAAGAACATCAGGCTTTTGGTGGCAAACCCGCAGACGGCCAGGATGACCAGCACCGCAGCCCAAGAGGACACGATGTCGATGGCCGCCTCCAGCGGCGCGTCATGAAAGCGGTTGCGACCCGGAAACGTCAACGCAAAGGCCAGCAGGCACAGGGCGAGATCAGGCCGCAGCACCGACTCGTTCAGGTACAGCATCACCGCCAGCAAGGTGCCCACGGTGACAAAGGGCTCGAGGAAAGCCGCCACGAAGGACGTCACCGACTCGGGCGCACTGAAGAAAGTTGGGCGGTAATTGCGCTTGTTGAACATGAGACCTACAGCCCTCCGAACCATCCAGCGTCGGGGGGCAACATGACAGGAAAAACCCTAAAATCGATGTATGTGAAATGCCAGCCGTCGCAGCTTAGCGTCGAATGCGCCCCACCCCTCCCCCTGCTTTCCAGGGGTTGTCGGCCCACACCTACAATCTGCGACATGCTTTCTCATCCCTTCACTTGGCTGGGCCCTCTGGTGCTGCCCCGCTTGACACTGTTGCTCAACCACGTGGTGTCCAGCGAACCGGTGGCCAGCGGCAAACTCCAACCCCATGCCGGACGCACGATCGACCTGCAGTGGACGAGCACCTTCTCGCCCCCTCTGCCTCGGTTCCTGCTGCCGGCCGATGGTTCCCAGGGGTTACTCCCCCCATCCATGCGTTTCGTCATCACACCGGCGGGTCTGTTCGAGCTGGTCGACGCCGGTGAGGCACTCGCCACCCCCAGCGATGGCCTGACCTTGACCATCGAGCTCAGTGACCCGCTGACGATGGCGCGCCAGTTGCTCACCGGGCAACGCCCGGACGTCCGCATCGAAGGGGACGCGGCCCTGGCCGAGGTGGCC
>JAGNPA010000291.1 GCA_017989885.1 Aquabacterium sp. | reverse complement strand
GCTGGTGGTGGTGGTGTGCCGACCTGAGTTGAGCGCCTGCGAGATTTCGCCCACTTCGGCGCGGGCGTTGGGCAGCAGGGTGTTGATCAGGGTGCTCTTGCCGGCGCCCGAGGGCCCCAGCACCAGGCTGGCCTTGCCTTGCAGCAGCGGCATGACCTGGGCCTTGGCGGCATCGGTATCGACCTTCAGCGACATCTCGACCACGGGGTAGCCCATGGCCACGTACGGCGCCAGGCGCTGGCGGGCCGTGTCGGCCCCCGGCAGGTCAACCTTGTTGAGCACGATGGTGACGGGGATGTCGGCGTAGCGGGCCGCGAGCAGGGCGCGCGTGAGCTGCGCTTCGCTGAACACGGGCTCGACGGCGATCCACACCAGCATCTGGTCGAGGTTGGCGGCAAAGGACTTGCTGCGCCATTCGTCCTGGCGGTAGAGCAGGTTGCGGCGCTCTTCGACCTGCACGATCAGGCCCTCGCCGCTGCCTTCCAGTGTGGGTTGCCACAGCACCCGGTCGCCCACCACGGCTTCACTCTTCTTGCCACGGGGGTGGCAGATCAGGCGCTGGCCTTGTTCGTCTTCGACGATGACGTGGCGGCCGTGCGTGGAGACGACCAGGCCGCGCTGGCACTGGCTGGTGTCGGCGTCTTTGCCCTTGGCCTTGCGCAGGGGCGCGTTGTGACCGTGGCGCTTCATGCCTGCATGGCCGCCAGGCGCTCGGAGGCGGGCGGGTGGGAGTAGTGGAAGCGAACGTACATGGGGTCAGGCGTGAGGGTGGACGAGTTGTCTTTGTACAGCTTGATCAGGGCGCTGGCGAGGTCGCTGCCGCTGGTGTGTGCGCAAGCGTAGGCGTCGGCCTCGTACTCGTCTTTGCGGGAGAAATAGGCGAACACGGGCGAGATGAAGAAAGCAAAGGGCGGCAAGGCCAGCATGAAGAGCAGCAGGGCCAGCGCGTCGTTGGGGGCGTTCAGATTGGGGCGCACGCCCAGGCCGGTGTAGAAGCCCACCTGTTGCGACAGCCAGCCGAGCAGGGCAAAACCAGCCAGGCTCAGCGCGAACATCATGACCATGCGCTTGAGCACGTGGCGGTGTTTGAAGTGGCCCAGTTCGTGGGCGAGCACGGCCTCGACTTCGCCGTGTGTGAGTTTGCTCAGCAGGGTGTCGTAGAAGACCACGCGCTTGGCGGCGCCCAGGCCGGTGAAATAGGCGTTGGCGTGGGCCGAGCGGCGGCTACCGTCCATGACGAAAAAGCCCTTGGCGGTGAAGCCGCAGCGGGCCATCAGGGCGTTGACGCGGTCGATGAGGCCCTGGTCCTTCAGGGGCTCGAACTTGTTGAACAGGGGGGCGATGAAGATGGGGAAGATGACCATCAACAGCAGGCTGAACGCCACCCAGGCGCCCCAGGCCCACAGCCACCATTGGGCGCCGGCCGCGCCCATCAGCCACAGGATCAGGGCGGCGATGGGGCCGCCCAGCAGCAGGCCCAGCAGCAGTTGCTTGGCCTGGTCGCCCAGCCACATGCCCCAGGTCATGCGGTTGAAGCCGTGCTTTTGTTCGAGGCGGAAGGTGTGCCAGGCTTCCAGCGGCAGCTCGATCAGGGTGCCGATCAGGGTGAAGGCGCCCAGCAGAACGAGCTGGTAGGGCAGGGCGCCCCAGGCGGGCAGCACGGCGTCGCGCACCACAACGTTGAGGGCGTCGAGGCCGCCCAGCAGGGTCCAGCCGATGAGGACAATGGTGCTGACGGCGGTGCTGAGCAGGCCGAAGCGCAGCTTGTCGAGGGTGTAATTGGCGGCGCGCTGGTGGCTGAGGGCCGGCACGTGCGGCGCAAACGCAGCAGGCACGGTGTCGCGGTGGCGGGCGACGTGGCGCGCCTGCCGGGTGTCAAGCCAGAGCTTGGTGAGCAGGGAGGCGATGATGAACACCGCGAAAAGCAAGGTCAGGAAGCTGGAGGGCATGACGGGAGTGTACGTTTGCCCGCACAATCGCTGCCTCGTCTGGCGTGCAAATCCCTGTGCTCGGGTGCCTGTGCTGGAAAGTGGACCTGCCGCCTTGCCGGCCGATTTGATGGTGTGATGCCCATGAGTGAAGTGACCCCCGGCACGCCCGTGCCCGTCGAAGCCCCCGCCACCCTGGCGCCGGTGTTGCCCAAGAGCGACCTGAACCTGATCTGGCTCGACCTGGAGATGACCGGGTTGAAGACCCAGAGCGACCGCATCATCGAGATCGCGGTGGTGGTGACGGACCCGCAGTTGACGGTGCGCGTGGAAGGCCCGGTGCTGGCGATTCACCAGTCCGACGAGGTGCTCAATGGCATGGACAAGTGGAACAAGGGCACGCACGGCAAGAGCGGGTTGATCGACCGGGTCAAGGCCTCAACGGTGACCGAGGCGGAGGCCGAGCACGTGGTGATCGCCTTCTTGAAGAAGTATGTGCCCACCAACAAGTCGCCGATGTGTGGCAACTCGATCTGCCAGGACCGGCGCTTTCTGGCCAATCACATGCCCAAGCTGGAGGCGTTTTTCCACTACCGCAATCTGGATGTCAGCACGCTCAAGGAGCTGGCTCGGCGCTGGCGGCCGGAGCTGGTGAGCGGTTTCAAGAAGGCGCAAAAGCACACGGCGCTGGCCGACATCCACGAGTCGATCGACGAGATGGCGTACTACCGCACGCATTTCTTGATCGATGTGGCGCCGGAGGTGGCCAGCGAAGCGGCGCCCGCGCAGCCTGCGGAGAAGCAGGGCGACTGAGTGTGACCGTGAGGGTCAGCGCAAGGGCCAGTGCGCCAGTTGGGCCTGCCAGCCTGCGATGGCTGCGGCCAGCCACTCACTCACGGTGCGCCCTTCGGCGGACAGGCCCAGCGCGCGGCCCGCTTGCTGCAAGGTGGCCAGTGGGTGGTCGAGGGCCAGCGCTTCGGCGCCGTTCTGTTTGGAGAGCTTTTCGCCATTGGCGCCGCACACCAGCGGGGTGTGCAGGTAACGCGGAGTGGGCAAGCCCAGGCACTGTTGCAGCCAGAGTTGGCGTGGGGTGTTGTCGGTGAGGTCTTCACCGCGCACGATGTCGGTGATGCCTTGTTCGCCATCGTCTACGACCACGGCCATTTGGTAGGCCCACAGGCCATCGGCACGGCGGATGACGAAATCACCCACGGCTTGGGCCAGATGCTGACTTTGCGGGCCCAGGCGGCGGTCATGCCAATGCCACAGGCCGTCGGGCGTGTCAGCGCGCGGCGGCACCTGCAGGCGCCAGGCGCGGGCGGGCTTGCCTTTCAGACCACCGTGGTCGGGGCGGCAGGTGCCAGGGTAGACGAGGTCGCCGTGGCGCGGTTTGCTCAGGCCCAGCGCGGCGTTGGCCTGCGCGATGTCGGCGCGGGTGCAGCCGCAGGGGTAGGCGTGACCGG
>JAGNPA010000290.1 GCA_017989885.1 Aquabacterium sp. | reverse complement strand
CCGCGGCCGCGCGAGCCTGCCTCGCCCAATTGCCCGCCTTGCCCGCCGAACAATGGCAGTGGCTGGACGTGATGAGCGGCATCCCACGGGTGCAGCAAGCCACGGTCGACCAGTTCGTGCCGCAGATGATCAACTACGAGCTGATCGGCGGGGTCAATTTCCAGAAGGGTTGCTACCCCGGCCAGGAGGTCGTGGCACGCAGCCAGTACCGTGGCACCACCAAGCGCCGCGCCTTCATCGTCCATGCCGACCAGGCCCTCACGCCCGGGCAGGAGTTGTTCAGCGAAGCCGACCCCGGACAGCCTGCGGGCGTGGTCATCAATGCGGCCATCATCCCGGGGGCGGCGCCTTGCAGCAGCGCGCTGGTCGAGCTGAAACTGGCAGCGCGCGGCACCGCCTTGCGCGCCGGCAGCGCCGAGGGGGTGCCCGTGCAATTGGGCGCCCTACCTTACAGCCTGCCCACCGACGACGCCAGAGAGTGAAATGTCTGCGACACGAGGCCGACCGCTCTGACTGTTGCAACGATCCGAAGATGTGTCAATTAGTTAACGAGAGCGCGCACAGAAATGGTGCCACCACGCATCAGCGCGCCTGGAAGGCAGGGTCCATGCGCTAGTCTGCAAGTCATTGCTGACTCTCGATCGGACCCATGCCCTCGCCTGCCGGCCCGCGCGCCCTCTTCATTTACTACCGTGTGCCCCAGGCACACCGTGCCGACGCCTTCGAGGCCATCACGACCGCCCAGCAGACCTTGATGCGTCGCCTGCCCGGTGTGCAAGCCCGCCTGTGGTGCCGGTCTGATGAACAAGCCACCGATGCGCTCGAGCAGACTTGGATGGAGGTCTACGAACATCCTGAAGGGGTGGACACGCTGTGCGAGCAGGAACTACAGGCGTTGCTGCAGGCGCTGCCCGCTGGCCTGATCGGGCCACGGCACACCGAGGCCTTTGTGCCGCTGGGCGCCGCGACGGCCCCTGTTCCCACATCGGAGGCCTGAACCATGTGTCTGGTGGCTTTCGCGCTGGATCAAAGCAGCCGCTTCCCCTTCGTGCTGGCAAGCAATCGCGACGAGTTCTACGACCGCCCTGCGGCCCGTCTGGCATGGTGGGAGGCCGACGGTGGCGGGCCCACCATTCTGGGTGGACGCGACCTGTCGGAGGGCGGCACCTGGCTGGGACTGACGGCCTCGGGCCGCCTGGGCCTGGTGACCAATGTGCGCAACCCCGCGAAGATGGACCCCCAAGCGCCCTCACGGGGCCACCTGGTCACGCAATGGCTGCAGGGCGACACGGACATGAGCCGCCTGTGGCCTCGCCTGGCCATGAGCGGCCACAACGGCTTCAACATGATTGCGCTCGACTTTGCCGAAGGCGAGTGCTTCTGGCTGAACAACGAGCGGCTCTACCCGGAGCGCCTGCACAAGGGCGTGTTCGGCCTGTCGAACGCCGAGTTGAACACCCCCTGGCCCAAGGTGGTGGCGCTCAAAGCCCAGTTGAAGGCGGCCATGCCTGCGGCAGTGGATGCCGATGACCTGGCCAACCGCCTCTTTGCCGCCTTGTCAGACCCCACCCTGGCGCCCGATGAGGACCTGCCCCACACCGGCGTGCCGGCGGATTGGGAAAAGATGCTGTCTTCGGCGTTCATCAAGGCGCCCGAGTTGCGCTATGGCACCCGCGCCTCCACGGTCATCATCACCGAGCGCGTGAACAAGCGACTGGTGACCCATGTGATGGAGCGCAGCTTCAGCGGCCAGTCGTCGGTGGCGCTGATGCGCCGGGTGACCTTGAAGAACTGGCCGCCCCGTCACACCATGGACAGTGCCGAGGTGGCGCGCCTCAGTGCCAGCCTGCCCCCGCCGCTCGCCCGCAAGGAAGACAGCTTCGAGAGCAGTGAGGTGCAGGAGCAGGACAACCATGTTCTGCCCACCGAGACGCCTGTGCGCAAGACGCGCGCCCGCAGCCTGATCAAGGGCAGCCCCTCCGCCCTCAAAGGCGAATGACCATGCGCTGGTGGGGCATGCCCACTTCGTCGAACACGGGGCCTTCGGCCACGAAGCCCAGCTTTTCGTAAAAACCCTGGGCGTTGACCTGCGCATGCAGGGCGATGCCATGCAGCTGCCTGCGGCGGGCCTCGTCCATCAAGGCGCGCAAGACCTGCTCACCCAATCCGGTGCCCCGGCTGCAGCGCAACACGGCCATCCGGCCGATCTTGGCGTGCTCGGGCTCCTGCCCGGCATGGATGAGCCGGCCCGTGGCCAGCGGCAAGCCCGCCAGGTTGCTGACCACGGCGTGCACGGCCTCGGCATCGTCCGCATCCCACTCTTCGGACTCGGGAATGCCTTGCTCGTCAATGAACACGGCCTGGCGCACGGCCGCGGCACCGGCTTGCAAGGTGGCCCAGTTGCCCACCTCGACGCGGTAGAGCGCTTCCCCACGGGCAAAGGCGTCCAGCTGATCGCGCATCCCCTGCGGCACGGCCTGCGGCACGCGGGTGTGCACGTCCACGTAAACGTTGACGACCTCTCCGGTCACCAGCAGCCGCCCCTGCGTCCAGATGGCCCAGGCCACCGTGATGGAGGAGTGGCCGATGCGATCACAGCGCAGGCCAATGTCGAGCCAGTCGTCCATGCGTGCCGGCGCGTGGTACTCGATCAGGTTGCGACGCACGAACATGTCGCCCTGATGGAACGCCAAGGCCGCCGGAAACGGCAGCCCGGCATGGCGCCAGAACTCCGTGATGGCCACATCCAGATAGGTCAGGTAGTGGCCGTTGAAGACCACATGCTGCCCGTCCACCTCTGCCCAACGGACACGCAAACGATGGATGAAGGTGAAGTCAGCAGGTGTGGTCATGGTGGGGATCAGCGCAGTTCTCTGCGCAGGATCTTACCCACTGGCGTCTTGGGCAGCTCGGTGTCGCGGAATTCCACCACGCGCGGAATCTTGTACCCCGTCAGGCTCTTGCGGCAGTGTTCGATCACGGCCTCCTTGGTCAGCGTGGGCGTACGCGGCACGATGATGACCTTGACGCGCTCGCCCGCCACCTCGTCGGGCATGCCCACCGCGGCGACTTCCTTGACATCGGGGTGCATGGCAATCACGTCTTCGATCTCGTTCGGGTACACGTTGAAGCCCGACACCAGGATCATGTCCTTCTTGCGGTCCACGATTTTCAGGTAGCCCTTTTCGTCTATCACGGCCACATCGCCCGTGGCCAACCAGCCTTCGCTGTCGATGACCTTGGCGGTCTCTTCCGGGCGGTTCCAGTAACCCTTCATGACCTGAGGACCGCGCACGCACAGCTCGCCTGCCTCACCGATGTCGGCCCAGCTGCCATCGTCTCGACGGCAACGCACCTCGGTCGAGGGCACGGGCACGCCGATCGACCCGGTGAACACCGGGCGCGGCTGGCTCAGGT
>JAGNPA010000289.1 GCA_017989885.1 Aquabacterium sp. | reverse complement strand
CGCCTCGACGCGGTTGCGCCCCAGGCGCTTGGCGTGCAGCAGGGCCGCGTCGGCCGCCTCGGTGAGGTCGGCGGCCGCATCGAACATGGGAAAGGAGGCCACGCCAGCGCTGAAGGTGGCGTGCAGGGCGCCGCCGGGATGCGCGTGGGGCAAGGCCGCAAAGTCACTGCGGATGCGGTCGATGACGGTGATGGCCTGCTCCAGGTTCACCCCGGGCAGCGCGATGAGGAACTCTTCGCCACCATAGCGACCGATGAGGTCGCTGGAGCGCAGGCGGCCCTTGAGCAGCCAGGCCAGCGCGCGGATCACCTGGTCGCCCACCGGGTGACCATAGGTGTCGTTGATGGCCTTGAAATGGTCGATGTCGATCATGGCGACGGTCAGGGCGCCCTGACCGGCTGGCGCACCCGGCTCGCCGTCTGCAGGGCGCGCGCCCAGTTGCTGCACCAGACTGGCCAAGCGGGACTTGGCAGCGGTGTGGTTGAGCAGGCCGGTCAGGCCATCGAGCCGGGTCGAGCGCTGGGTTTCGCGGAAGCGTTCGATCTTGGTTTTGACCACGGCCGCGAGCAACACCGGGTTGAAGGGCTTGGTGAGGAACTGGTCACCGCCCAAACGCAGGGCTTCGACCTGCATGCCCACATCGGTGGCCCCCGACAGGTAGACGATGGGCAGGGTGCTGTAGGCCGACATCTGGCGCAGCACGCGGGTGGCCTCGACGCCGTTGAAGCGCGGCATGAACATGTCCATCAGCACGAGGTCGGGTCGGTACGATTCGAGCACGTCGAACAGGGTGCCAGGGTCGCGGATGGCATGGCTGTCGATGCCGTGCTCGGCCAGGGTGCGCTGGATCAGGGCCACGGCCACGCGCGAGTCTTCCACCACCAGGACGCGGTATTTCTCCTGCTCGATGTTCTGCACCAGGTCCAGGATGCGGTCGAGCACGCGAGCATGCTGCTCTTCGGCAGGGATGGCGACGTCGATGCCGGCGCGCATCAGCTCGACGATGGGCTCGATGGCCGAGGCCACGCCGAGGTAGAACAGCTGGCTGGCCGGGCAGGTGCCACGGATGGTGGTGATGCACGCCAGGTCATCGGCCTGCATCTCGCCCGAGGCCGGGATGAACAGCACGGCCAGCGGCCGGTCGCCGACAGGTGGCTCGCCCCCCCAGGGCACGGCGACCGTCTGGAAACCGAAGTAGCGCAACTGGTGCTCCAGGGCCTCGACCAGATCGGTCTGCTCGGGCACGCTGATGAGCCAGACGGCACGCGGTTTGATCCAGTCGGCCTCCGGTGTGGCCGCGGTGCCCGCAGGGCCATCGCTGCGACGCTCGCGGTCGGGCACATGCGGCTTGGCGCTGGCCACGGCGCCGATCAGGGTGTCCAGCTGACGCTGCAGGGCCGAGATGTCCTGCTCGTTCAGCGGGTGGGTGTCTTCCTGACCGAGTCGCGCCAGTGCGGCGTTTTCCAGGCCCTCGCACACGCGCACCAGACCGGGCAGGCGCATGCGGTTGAGGTGCTCGGCCAGGCTGTTGACCGCCACGGCAAATTCGATGAACTGCTCGAAACGCCCTTCGGCGACGTAGAACTCCCAACGCGTCCGCAGCACGTAGAGGCGGTCATCGATGGCGCTCGGTGGGGAATCGGTCATGAGGGGAAAGGGAACTGCAAAGGATCAGGGGTGGTGTCGGGTCAGGCTCGGGGTGTGCCTCGGCGATCAGGCCGGGGGCACCTCGATCACCAGTTCGCGGTGCACCAGCACCGCCGAGTTGCGCGGCACGACCGAGCGGCCGCGTGCGAGCAGGTGGGTTTTCGTGAAGGCCGCACCGAACAGCAGGATCAACGAAGAATAGTAAACCCACAGCAGGATCAGCACCACCGAACCGGCGGCACCGTAGGTGGAGGCCGTGGCGGTTTGCGCCAGGTACAGGGCGATGGCGTCGCGGCCGATGGCAAAGAGCACGGCGGTGACCACTGCGCCGACCACCACGTCGCGCGATTTCAGCACCACGTCGGGCAGCACCTTGAAGATGGTGCCAAACAGCAGGGCAGCCACCAGCAGGGACACCAGCATCTCGGCGCTGGTCAACAAGGCCGCGACGGCCGGCACGAACTGGTCGGCAAAGTGCAGCACGGCGCGCAGGACGACGCCCATCAACAAGGACACCAGCAACACGAAGCCAATCGCCAGGACCACGGTCAAGGACAGGATGCGGCTCTTGACGAACATGAACAGGCTGTTGCGGTCGGGGCGCGCGGCCACGCCCCACATGTCGTTGAGCGAGACCTGCATCTGGCCGAACACGGTGGTGGCCCCGGTCAGCAAGGCGACGACCCCGAGCACGGAGGGCAGCCAGCCGGCCTCGGACAGGCGGGATCGGGCCACGGCCTGCTCGATGGCCTGAGCGGCCTCCAGCCCCATGACGCCACGCAGTTGGCCGACGATCTGGCCCTGCGCCGCCTGCTCGCCCAGCACCAGACCGATCACGGCCACGGCAATGATGACGACGGGGGCCAGCGAGAACAGGGTGTAGAACGCCAGCGCAGCGGCGTGGCTGAAGGCATTGCTGCCCAGCCACAGGTTCACCGCATCCCGGGTGATGCCCCACCAGAACAGGACGCGCTCACGCCACATGGCCAGGTCCTCAGGCGGCCGCCGCAGGGGTCCCCACGAGGCTGGCGAGGGTGGAGAGCACCAGCGGCTCGTCCCAAGGCTTGCCGAAGCAGCCCTTGACGTTGGTGTGCGGCGCGAGGCGTGTCGCCAGGTCTTCAAAGCTGGAGACGGCAAAGACCGGGATGGTGCGCAAGGCGGGATCGGCCTCGAGCCGCGCGATCAGCTCGTAGCCATCCATCTCGGGCATTTCGATGTCGGTGACGACGATGTGGGGCTGGAGCTGGGGAATGAGCTCCAGCGCCTGCACGCCGTTCTTGGCGATCTCGACGCGGTAGTTGACCGACTTCAGCAGCTTGACCATCTTGGCGCGCACCACGGCGGAGTCGTCGACGACCAGGATGAGTGGCGGCTCGGCGGCGACGGCCGGGCTGACGGGGGGCGGCGGAACCGCTGGTGCGGGGGGCACCGCGACGGGGGCCGGCACAGGCTCGGCGACCGGGGCTGCGACGGGTTCACGGACGGGCGCCGCCACCGGCTCGGGTGGGGGCTCGGGTGCGAGCACGGCCGGCTCGACCGGAGCTGGAACGGGTTCGATCGGTTGCGGCTCTGGCTCTGGCTCTGGCTCGACGGCCGGTTCGATCACGGGAACCTCGGGCTCGGGCTCAATGACCGGCGCCGGCTCCATCACAGGCTCAATCACTGGCAGCTCAGGCTCGACCACCGGCAACTCTGGCTCTGGCTCTGGCTCTGGCTCTGGCTGCGGCGCGATGTCCTCCAGCTCGAAGTCGATCGCGGGGAGCGGTTCCGC
>JAGNPA010000038.1 GCA_017989885.1 Aquabacterium sp. | reverse complement strand
CGCAGCGATGGCTGCCTCCTCCGCTGACCATGCTCCGAAAAATCCCCACCGATTCCCTGCGCGTTGGCATGCACGTCCACGAGGTGTGCGGCTCGTGGCTGGAGCATCCGTTCTGGCGTGGCTCCTTCAAGGTCACCGAAGAGGCGCAGATCGGTCAGCTGGGCGCCATCCGCGAGGTGATCATCGACACCGACAAGGGCCGCGACGTGGACATGGCGGTGATGGACGACATCGAGGTGCCGTCCACCGATTTCAGCGATCTGCCCGAGCCGCTGCCCAGCGCGCCCGTGGAAGCCCCGCCCACGCCCCAGGAGCGCACCAGTTTCCGCGCCGAGCTGGCCCAGGCCGGACGCGTGCTGGCGAAGTCCCGCGAGGCCATGCGCAGCATGTTCCAGGACGCGCGCATGGGCAAGGCCCTCGACACCGAGCATTGCTTGCCGCTGGTGCGCGAGATCGCCGATTCGGTCGAGCGCAACCCTGGCGCCCTGGTCAGTCTGGCGCGCCTGAAAACCAGCGACGCCTACACCTTCATGCACTCGGTGGCGGTGTGTGCGCTGATGGTGTCGCTGGCCCGCCAGCTCAAACTGAGCGAGGCCCAGGCCCGCGAAGCCGGTATGGCCGGTCTGGTGCACGACATGGGCAAGGCCCTGATGCCCCCCGAGGTGCTCAACAAGCCCGGCGCCCTCACACAGGAAGAGTTCGCCATCATGAAGAGCCACCCCGAGGAGGGCTACAAGCTCCTCAAGGAAGGGGGCGCTGTGGGGGCCGTGGCGCTGGACGTGTGCCTGCACCACCATGAAAAGGTCAATGGCCGTGGCTACCCCAAGGGCCTCAAGGGTGACGAGATCAGCCTGTACGCCAAGATGGGCGCGGTGTGCGACGTCTACGACGCCATCACGTCCAACCGGCCCTACAAGGCCGGCTGGGACCCGGCCGACTCGCTGATGAAGATGGCGGCCTGGACCAAGGAAGGGCACTTTGACGAGCGTGTCTTCCAGGCCTTCGTCAAGAGCATCGGCATCTACCCCACCGGTTCGCTGGTCAAGCTGCAATCTGGCCGACTGGCCGTGGTGGTGGAGCAGGGCACGGGCTCGCTGCTCTCGCCCATCGTGCGCGTGTTTTTCTCGACCAAGTCCAACCAGCCCATCCCGGTCGAACTGCTCGACCTGGGCAAGACCGTGGACCAGATCGTCTCGCGTGAATCCAAGAGCCAGTGGGGGTTCCAGAACCTCGATCAGCTCTGGAACCAGCCGGGCTGAACCCGGCGCAGCCTCACTGGTTCGACAGGCTCAGCCCCGCGTGCTCCCGCAGCGGGTGGAAGTGCACCTGCGGATGGCGCTCGGCCGTCAGGCGCAGGTCGTAGGCCGAGGTCATCATGTAGGCCAGGGTGTCCGCGGCGTCCAGCGCCAGCTTCGACGCGTTCTCGTCGGTGAACTTCTTCATCGCCGCCGGCGTGTCGGCCGTGATCCAGCGCGCGCCCACGAAGCGGCAGGGCATCAGGCGGATGTCGACGCTGTACTCGGCCTTGAGGCGGTGCTGCACCACTTCAAACTGCAACTGGCCCACGGCGCCCAGCAGCATCGAGCCGCCGACTTCGGGGCGGAACACCTGGATGGCGCCTTCTTCCCCCAGTTGCACCAGGCCGGCTTGCAGCTGCTTGCTCTTCATCGGGTTGGCCAGCTCGACCGTCTGGAACAGTTCGGGCGCGAAGAAGGGCAGGCCGGTGTACTGCAGGGAGATGCCATCGGTGATGGTGTCACCCAGCTGCACGCCACCGTGCGTGGTGAAGCCGATGATGTCGCCGGCATAGGCCTCGTCCACCGCTTCACGGCGCTGCGACAGGAAGGTCACCACCGAGGTGGGGCGCAGCTCCTTGCCCGAGCGCTGCACCTTGAGCTTCATGCCCGGCGTGTACTTGCCCGAGCACACGCGCACAAACGCGATGCGGTCGCGGTGGGACGGGTCCATATTGGCCTGCACCTTGAAGACCACGCCCGAGAAGTTCTCCATCTCCGGGGCGATCTCCTTGTGCGAGCCGTCTTTTTCGGTGCTGAAACGCGGGCGGGGCGAGGGCGCCAGGTCGACCAGCGCGTCAAGCACCTCTTGCACCCCGAAGTTGTTCACGGCCGAGCCGAAGAACACCGGGGTCTGCTTGGCGGCCAGGAACAGCTCCAGATCGAAGGCCGGGGCGGCCTCGGCCATCAGTTCCATGTTCTGCTCGGCCAGCTCCCACTCGTGACCAAAACGGGCGTGCAGCTTGTCGCGCTCGGACAGGGGCACGACCTCGTCGGCTTCGCCCCGTTTGTCGGCACCGGCGTCGAACAGGCGCATCGACTGCGTGCGCAGGTTGACGATGCCGCCGAACTGCTTGCCCTGGCCCACCGGCCACGTCATCGGCACGCAGGGCATGCCCAGCTCCTGCTCGACCTCGTCCAGCAGCTCCAGCGGGTCGCGGCCTTCGCGGTCCATCTTGTTCACAAAGGTGATGATGGGGGTGTCGCGCTGGCGGCAGACCTCGATCAGGCGCTTGGTCTGCGCTTCCACGCCGTTGGCCGCGTCGATCACCATCAGCGCCGAGTCCACCGCCGTCAGCACGCGATAGGTGTCTTCCGAGAAGTCCTTGTGGCCGGGGGTGTCGAGCAGGTTGACCACGTGGTCGCGGTAGAGCATCTGCATGACACTGGATGCCACCGAGATGCCGCGCTGCTTTTCGATCTCCATCCAGTCGGACGTGGCATGGCGCGAGGCCTTGCGGCCCTTGACGGCACCGGCAATGTGGATGGCGCCCGAGAACAGCAGCAGCTTTTCCGTCAGCGTGGTTTTACCCGCGTCAGGGTGGGAAATGATCGCAAAAGTGCGACGGCGGCTGGTTTCAGGGGCAAAAACTGAGGTGGTCACGGCAGGCAGACTCCGGCGAAGCCCGACATGCTAGCCGATTCGCCCCCGCAGGTCACCCTCACTCGGTCAGGCCAAGCAGCCGCCCCAGCGGTTCCGGGCGGTGGATCAGGTAGCCCTGGGCGTAGTCCACGCCCAACTCCAGCAGCTCTTGCAAGATGGGATCGTCTTCGACGAACTCGCCCACGGTTTTCAGGCCCATCACCCGGGCCACGTCGCAGAAGCATCGCACGGCCGCGCGGTCGAGCGGGTCGTGCACCACGTCCTTGATGAACTGGCCGTCGATTTTCAGGTAGTCGACCTGCAGCGCCTTGAGGTAACCAAACGACGAGGAGCCCGAGCCGAAGTCGTCGAGCGCCAGGCGCATGCCCAGGCGGCGCATGCCCTGGATGAAGCTGCCGGCTTCGGCCAGCTTGGTGATGGCGGCGGTCTCGGTGATCTCGAAGCACAGCTTGCCGAGGTCGACCGGCTGGCTGTCGATGAGCTCGAGCAGGTAGCGCTGGAAGGCTGGGTCGGAGATGGACTGGCCCGAGAGGTTGACCGCCAGCGTGTGCACCGCATCGAGCGCCGGATCGCCCGAGGCCAGCAAGGCGAACACCTGGCGCACCACCCAGCGGTCGATGCGCGAGGCCAGCTGAAAGCGCTCGGCCGCCGGCAAAAACGCGCCCGGCGGGATGATGCTGCCGTCGTGGTCCTGCAGGCGGATCAGCACCTCGCAGCGCAGGCCTTCGCCCGTGGGGCGGATGGGGACGATGCGCTGGCCATAGAGCAGGAAGCGGTCTTCGTCGAGGGCCTGCTCCAGGCGGGTGGCCCACTGCATCTCGCCTTTGCGGGTGTGCATGGTCAGGTCGGTGTCGAACCACACGTGCACGCGGTTGCGCCCGGCCTCCTTGGCCGCGTAGCAGGAGGTGTCGGCGGCCTGCATGATGGCGTCGCCGTGACTCCAGCGCTTGTCCAGCGGGACCAGGCCAATGCTGGTGCCGATGCGGAAACGCCGCCCGTCATGCACGAAGCGGAACTCCTCCATCTGGTCGCAGATTTTCTGCGCCACGCGCTCGGCCTGCTCGACGTCGCAGTGCTCCAGGATCACGCCGAACTCGTCGCCGCCCAGGCGCGCCAGCGTGTCGCGCGAGCGCACGCAGCCGTTGAGCAACTCGGTGACCTGGCGCAGCAACTGGTCGCCCACGGCATGACCGCAGGCGTCGTTGACGAGCTTGAACTGGTCGAGGTCGATGTACATCAGCGCGTGCGCGCTGTCGCGCTGCTGGCTGTCGTGGAGGGCGCGCAGCAGGCGGGTCTCGAACTCGCTGCGGTTGACCAGGCCGGTGAGTTCGTCGTGCGTGGCCCGGAAACTCATCTCGTGGCCCATGCGACGCTGCTCGGTCACGTCGTGGAACACCAGCACCACGCCCAGCACCTGGCCTTGCGCGTCGCGGATGGGGGCGGCCGAATCCTCAATGCCATACAGCGTGCCGTCGCGCGAGATCAACTGGGTGAGCCGGGCCGGGTTGTCGATCAGGTCTTCGCACAAACTGCGGCTGACCGGGCACATCTCGGGCTGGCCGGTGGCCTCGTCCACGATGCGGAAAACATCGCTCAAGGCTTGGCCGCAGGCTTCGACATTGCGCCAGCCTGTCATGCGCTCGGCCACCGGGTTGAGCCACTGCACCCGCCCGCGCGCATCGGTGGTGATGACGGCGTCGCCAATCGAGTGCAGGGTCACCCGCAGCAGTTCGTGCTTCTCGGCCAGTTCGCGCTCCATGCGCTTGCGCTCGGTGACGTCGTAGTTGGTGCCCAGCATGCGCAGCGGGCCACCGTCCTTGTCGTAGAACACCGTCGCGCTGGCGTTCACATCGTGGACGCTGCCGTCGCCATGAACAATGCGGAAGTCGAAGTTCATGGGCTGCCCGGTGGCGACGGCGCGCGCCATCTGCTGCACGCACAGGGCGAGATCGTCGGGGTGCACGCAGCGCTGCCAGTCCTCGGCGCGCCCCTGGAACTGATCGCGGCTCAGCCCGAAGATCTGGAACATCATCTCGCTCCAGGTCAGGCGCTGGGTGACCAGGTCGAGCTCCCAGATGCCGATGCCGTTGGCCTGGGTGGCCAGGCTCAGGCGTTCCTGGTTGGCGCGCAGCGCCGCTTCCACCGCGTGCTTCTCGGTGACGTCTTCGAGGATGGCCAGGGAGCGCAGCGGGTGGCCCTGCGCGTCGCGCTCCATGGTGGCCGACAGCAGCACGTCGATCAGGGTGCCATCCTTGCGCACCATCTGGTACTCGATCAGGTCACAGCGGCCGTCACGCAGGTAGCGGGGCAGGACCACGTTGCGGGCGTAGTCGTGCGACTCGGGCGTGAGGAAGTCGGCCGAATTGCGCCCGATCACCTCGCTGCGCGTGTAGCCCATCTTGGCCAGCCAGGTGTCACTGACCGTGAGCAGGCGGCCCTGCGCATCGATCGAGTGCAGCATGGCCGGCGTTGACTCGTAAAGCGAGCGCAGGCGGGTCTGGCTGTCCTTGAGCGAGCGCTCGGTGAGCTTGCGCTCGGTGATGTCGCGCCCCACCGATTGCACCGCCCACACCCGCCCCTGGGCATCGCACAGGGGGTGGTGGGTCCAGCTGGTCCAGCGCGCCGCGCCTTCGTCGGTGGGGTGGCGCACCTCGCTGCCCAGCACCAGGGCGTGGGCACACACGGCGGCCACCTGCGAGGCCACCGCTTCGCGGTCGGCGGCGGGCAGGTGTTCGTACAGGCTCGTGCCGATCAGCGCCTCGGCGGGGCGGCCTGCGTGTGCCGCAAAGGCCGGGTTGACGAAGGTCAGGCGTCCCTGCGGCGTGGCCAGGCTGATCAGATCGGTCTGGCTTTCGACGAGGGTGCGGTAGCACGCCAGTTCGCTCTCTGCGGCGCCGGGGGGCGGCGCCTCAACAAGGGGGGGCGCCAGCGCGGGTCCGAGCACCTGGCCCAGCGCGCTGAACTGCGCCTGCGTGGCGGCATCGAGCTCGCGGGGCTGGGTGTCCATCACGCACAGGGTGCCGATGGGCTGGCCGTCCGGGCCGTGCAAGGCCAGGCCGGCGTAAAAACGGATGCCGGCGGGGCCGCTCGCCAGCCAGTCGTCCTGCCAGGTCGGGGCGGCCGACACGTCGGACACCACGAGCAGGCCGGGGTGGCTCAGGGTGGCAATGGTCCAGGCCAGGTGGGGCAGGGCGGCGCTGGACTCGCCCAGACCCAGACCCAGGCCCAAACCCACTTGGGCGACCAGTTGCTGATGCTGCGGTGTGACCCGGCTGATGAGCGCCATCGGGGTCTGGCACAGCGTGCAGGCCAGGGCCGCCAGGGCGGAGAGCCCCGCGTCGGGCGTGAGCGGCTGCGCCACCGGGGCTGGTGGCGAGCGGTGTTCTTCGTGGGGCCGGTGCGCAATCGTGGTCATCGCCTGTCATGTTAGGGGCGCCCGGGCGCGCCGACGTCGGTGTCTGCCCGGGATGAGCGCGCTTTTCGTATCAAAGCGTGCAATTCCGGGTCAAAACCCCTGCAAACCGCCGACTTTCCCTCCAAATCCACCCCGTCAGCGGGAGGCTCGCTTTATACTGGCGTCCGCTTTCGAGGAGCGTTGCAAGGTCCGCCACGGATCCCAGGCTCGAAAGACACGACTTCTGCAACGGCGCTCACCCGCATGTGTCCCGCTGGGTGAGTGGTATCTCGTTTTTTTTGCCTGCCCGGCGGCGCACAGCGGCTTCTGTCTGTTGAGGAGCTCTGTCCATGTCTGCTGTCCACCTGATCACCGAACACAAAGGCGTGCCCTGCGCCATCGCCGACCTGTCCCTGGCCGCCTGGGGCCGCAAGGAACTGAAAATCGCCGAAAGCGAAATGCCGGCCCTGATGGCCATCCGCGAAGAATACGCCCCCAAGCAGATCCTCAAGGGCGCGCGCATCACCGGCTCGCTGCACATGACCATCCAGACCGGCGTGCTGGTCGAGACCCTGCAAGCCCTGGGCGCCGACGTGCGCTGGGCCTCGTGCAACATCTTCTCGACGCAGGACCACGCCGCCGCCGCCCTGGTCGAAGCCGGCACCCCCGTGTTCGCCTACAAGGGCGAGTCGCTGGAAGACTACTGGGACTACACCCACCGCATCTTCGAGTTCGGCCCCCAGGGCAGCGCGGGTGAAGGCCCCAACATGATCCTGGACGACGGTGGTGACGCCACCATGCTGATGCACCTGGGCAAGGCCGCCGAGAAGGACCAGAGCGTTCTGGCCCACCCCGGCAGCGAAGAAGAGCGCATCCTGTTTGCCGCCATCAAGGCCAAGCTGGCGGTGGACCCCACCTGGTACAGCCGCAAGGGCGCGGAGATCATCGGCGTGACCGAAGAGACCACGACCGGTGTGCACCGTCTGAACGAAATGTCCGCCAAGGGCACCCTGATGTTCCGCGCCATCAACGTGAACGACTCGGTGACCAAGTCCAAGTTCGACAACCTGTACGGCTGCCGCGAGTCGCTGGTGGACGGCATCAAGCGCGCCACCGACGTGATGGTGGCTGGCAAGGTCGCCGTGGTTGCCGGTTACGGTGACGTGGGCAAGGGCTCGGCCCAGGCCCTGCGCGCCCTGAGCGCCCAGGTCTGGGTGACCGAGGTCGACCCCATCAACGCCCTGCAGGCGGCGATGGAAGGCTACCGTGTTGTGACGATGGACTGGGCTGCTGACAAGGCCGACATCTTCGTGACCGCCACCGGCAACAAGAGCGTGATCACCTTCCAGCACATGGCGGCAATGAAGAACAACGCCATCGTCTGCAACATCGGTCACTTCGACAACGAAATCGACGTGGCCGAGATCGAAGCCAAGTGCCAGTGGGAAGAAATCAAGCCCCAGGTCGATCACGTCATCTTCCCCGATGGCAAGCGCATCATCCTGCTGGCCAAGGGCCGTCTGGTCAACCTGGGCTGCGGCACGGGTCACCCCAGCTATGTGATGTCGTCGAGCTTTGCCAACCAGACCATCGCCCAGATCGAGCTGTTCGCCCACCAGGACGCCTACGACATCGGCAAGGTCTATGTGCTGCCCAAGCACCTCGACGAAAAGGTGGCCCGCCTGCAGTTGACCACACTCAACGCCCAACTCACCGAGCTGAGCGACGAGCAGGCCGCTTACATTGGCGTGCCGAAACAGGGCCCTTACAAGCCCGACACGTATCGCTATTAACCCCCCCTACGGCCTGACGGCCGCCCCCCAGGGGGCACCGCCAGCGGCCCGGCGAAGCCGGTTCCGCGGCGGTCGCTGGATCTCGAGCACCGAGGTCATCTCACAAGGAATCGCATGCCACGCGCAGACCAACTCATCGTTCAACAAGGGCACGCGCCCACCCGCTCGGCCGCCCATCGTTTGATCGACGCCCGCGCGGCGCAATGGCTCAGCCCACAAGGCTGGGTCACGTTGCGCAAGGCCGGGGAAGACCTGCCGGAGGATGCGCAGTTCCGCGTCACCAATGACGAGGAGCTGCGCTGGGTCTCGCGCGCCGGGCTCAAGCTCGAAGGCGCTTTGAAGCAGATCGACCTTGACGTGTCGGGCCTGACCTGCCTGGACGTGGGCCAGAGCACCGGTGGTTTCACCGACGTGCTGCTGTCCCAGGGTGCGAGCCGCGTCGTGGGCGTGGAAGTGGGCCATGGCCAGATCCACGAGAAGCTCAAGACCGACGAGCGCGTGGTGGTGCTGGAGAACGTCAACGCCCGCGAGCTGGACGACAGCCCGCTGCGCGAACACGCGCCGGCCGAGGGTTTCGATTTGATCGTGGCCGACCTGTCCTTCATCGCGCTGTCCAAGATCGTGCCGCACCTGGCACCCTGGCTCAAGCCGGGCGGGCAGGTGCTGATGCTGATCAAGCCGCAGTTCGAAGTGGGCAAGGACCACGTCGGCAAGGGCGGGGTCGTCAAGGACCCGGCCCAGCACGCCCGTGCCCGTGACATGGTGCGCCGCGCCTGTACCGACCTGGGCTGGACGGTCCACAAGGGCTTTGCCAGCTCGATCGCCGGTGGCGACGGCAACCTCGAATTCTTCATCTGGGCGCAGTCGCCGCAGGCCTGATCGGCCCCGGCGGGCCTGCGTGCCCACCTTGAAAGTCAGACACATGACGCAGTCATCCCCGAACTCCCTGCCGGTGAGCGTGGAGTTCTTCCCACCCAAGACCCCGGAAGGGGTCGAGAAGCTGGCCGCTGTGCGCCAGCAGCTGTATGCGATCCGCCCCGAGTACTGCTCCGTCACCTACGGGGCGGGCGGTAGCACGCAAGAAGGCACGCTGCAGGCCGTGCGCGCCATCCTGAGCGAAGGCTGCGATGCCGCACCGCACTTCTCGTGCATCGGTGCGAGCAAGGCGTCGGTGCGTGCCGAGCTGGCCCAGTTCCGCGCCGAGGGCATCCAGCGCATCGTGGCGCTGCGCGGCGACCTGCCCAGCGGCTACGGCGGCTTGGGCGAGTTCCGCTATGCCAGCGACCTGGTGGCCTTCATCCGCGAGGAAACGGGCGATCACTTCCAGATTGAGGTGGCCGCCTACCCCGAGATGCACCCCCAGGCCCGCAACCCGCAGGCCGACCTGCAGGCCTACGTCACCAAGGTCAAGGCCGGGGCCGATGTGGCCCTGACGCAGTACTTCTTCAACAGCGACGCCTACTTCCGCTTTGTGGACGAGGCCGAGGCGCTGGGTGCCACCATCCCGGTCGTGCCGGGCATCATGCCCATCACCAACAGCAGCCAGTTGCTGCGCTTCTCGGACGCCTGCGGCGCCGAGGTGCCGCGCTGGATCCGCACGCGCCTGGAGGGCTTTGGCGACGACAAGGCCTCCATCCAGGCCTTCGGGCTGGACGTGGTCACCGAGCTGTGCGAGCAGCTGCGCAGCGTGGGCGTGCCGGGCCTGCACTTCTACACGATGAACCAGGCCGCGCCGGTGCTGGCCATCTGTGAGCGCCTGGGTTTGACCCCGGCTGATGCTGGCTTGACGGCATCCTGATGCCCTGCCACGCCCCGTGTGTCAACGGGGTGTGGCGTGCCGGCATCGGAGTTTCCTGATCTGGCTCAAACACCCTGAGCTTCTCAGGGTTACCCCCTGAATTCGCTGAATGGGCTTGATGTGGCGCAAGTCTGGCGTGGGGTTGGCTTGTTGCAATGCGTTCATGGCGGCGCCGAAGGTCGGTGTCGCATCGCTTCCCTGTCATCCAAAGGATTGCATCATGAACAAGACCCTTCGCGCTGTCGCCATCGCCGCTCTGTCTGTGGCCGCTCTGACTCCTGCTCCTGCCATGGCGTAGGAATCACCCTGGCAAGTGCGTGTGCGTGCGGTGAATCTGGATCCGGCGAACAAGACCGAGAAGGGGTTGGACCTGGCCGTGAACGCCAAGCTGATTCCCGAAGTGGACATCAGCTATTTCT
>JAGNPA010000288.1 GCA_017989885.1 Aquabacterium sp. | reverse complement strand
CATTCCGACATCGGGCCACAGGCCGCTAAATTCAACCCGATCACAACCACTTGACGGCCAGACTCAGCACAAAGCTGAGCAGCACCGTGCTGGCCAGCGGAATGAACCACTCCCGCCCGAACAGCCGGAAGCGGAAGTCGCCCGGCAGCCGCCCCAGCCCCATGCGCTGCAGCCACGGCGACAGGCCGTTGATCAAGACCAGCACGAGAAAGACGACGATGAGCCAGCGGATCATGGAGATTGAGAATCGTTGTTAGAGCCGGTGCGTACGATCGCCCTGCACAAAGCCCAGGGCATCCCACGGTTCGCCCTTGCACAAGGCCAGCACCTTGAACAGCTCACCCATTTCGTGTTCCATCATCAATTTGGCCGCAATCGCCCTACCCTCAAGCGGCTGAAGCTCCATTTTTGATAGCAATCCAGCATTGATGAGGAAATGCGCCTGCGTGGTGTAGCCCAGCACGCTCCAGCCTTGGCCCGCGGGCAGCGGCTGGTCTTGCGCCGCCAGCGCCATGGCGGTGAAGTTGACGTGCGCGGTAATGTCCTTGAGGCCCACGTCCAGTAGCGGGTTGTCGTCCGCCTGGTGCGCGCGGTGGCACATCACGGTGCCCATATGGCGCTGCGGGTGGTAGTACTCACTCTCGCCAAAACCATAGTCAATAAAGAAGGCCGCGCCACGGACCAGGCGGTCTCCCAGGGTGCGGATGAAGGCCTCGGCCTGGGGATGGATCTCGGTCAGGTAGTCGTGCGGGCCCTCGATCTCGACCGGGGGGTGCAGCGCCGTGGGCCGGTCGGCCCAGGCAAAAACGCCCTCCTGGACGGCCACGCCGCGTTCGTGCCAGACACCGTCTTGCGCGCCGCCATGGCGGGCCAGCAGCTTTACCGGCATGGCATCGAGCACCTCGTTGCCCACGATGACTCCCGCAAAGGTGTCGGGCAGTGCATCCACCCAGTGCACCTTTCCCTCGTGCGCGGTCAGCAGCGCCTGCTGGCGCGCACGCAGGCTGCCCGAGAGATCGACGATGGTGTAGCGGCGCACGGCGCTGCCCAAGGCATTGAGCAGCTGCAGCGCCAGAGCGCCCGAACCGGCGCCAAACTCCCAGACCTCGTCGGTCCCGGTGCGCGCCAGGGCCTGCGACACCTGCTCGGCCAGCGTTTGCCCAAACAGCGGAGTCATCTCGGGGGCGGTCACAAAATCGCTGCCCGACTGCGGCATGGCGCCAAACTTCGGGCGCTCGTTGGCGTAGTAGCCCAGGCCCGGCGTGTACAGGGCCAGCTCCATGAAGCGGTCGAAACCGATCCAGCCACCGGCCCGATCAATGGCCTGCGCAATGTGGGCCTGCAGGGCGGTCGTTAAACTTGTGGGTTCTGTTGTCACGGCCTGCATTGTCCCCGAATGTCTTCCCCGCTTCCTCCACGCACCGTTCTGGTCACGGGCGCCGCCCGGCGCCTGGGCCGCGCTTTCAGCCTGGCTTTTGCCCGGGCGGGCTGGAACGTGGCCTGCCACTACCAGCACTCGCGTGACGAAGCCCTGCAGACCTGTGCTGAAGTTGAAGCGCTGGGCCGTAAGGCCTGGGCCATCGCGGGCAACATGGCCGACGCGGCGGCGCACCAGGCTGTTTTCAGCCAGGCCGTGCAGGCCATCGGCCAGTGGCCCGACGCGATCGTCAACAACGCCTCGCTGTTCGAGCCGGACACCGGCCTGGACTTCTCGCCCGAACTGCTGCAGCAGCAGATGCAGGTGAACCTGGTGGCGCCGCTGCACTTGGCCACGCTGCTGGCACGCGCCGTGCACCAGGCGCCTGCGGGCCGCCCCGCTCCGGCCGTGGTGCATGTGCTGGACCAGAAGGTGTTCAACCTCAACCCCGATTACTTTTCCTACACGCTCACCAAACTCGCACTGGAGCGGGCCGTGGCGTTGCAGGCGCAGGCACTGGCGCCGCATGTGCGCGTGAGCGCCGTCGCCCCGGGCCTGGTCTATGTGAGCGGCCCGCAAACCGGCGACAACTTTCACCGCGCCAGCACGGTCAACCTGCTGCGCAGCCCCACCGACCCGGCCGACGTGGCGCGCACCGCCGTATTTTTGGCCGAAAACGCCTCCATCACAGGCATCACCATCACCGTGGACAAGGGCCAGCACCTGGTGCCTTTGGCGCGCGACATCATGTTCGTGGCCGAGCAACTGGCGCAGGCTGCACCCCCAGGCACCCCATGACACCGGACTTCCTGCCCGACCCGCTGCTGACCGACTGCCGGCGCATCTTCTTGCGCGGCCTGTGCCGCCTGGTGCGCATTGGCATCCACGACTTTGAGCGCGCGTCGCCGCAGCGCATCCTGTTCGACATCGACCTGTATGTTCCGCTGCACCAGAACACGCCCCGACGCGACCAGATCGACGAGGTGGTGAACTACGACTTTGTGCGCAACGAGGTCACGCGCATCACCGAGCGCGGCCACATTGATTTGCAGGAAACCCTGTGCGACGCCGTGCTGAACGCCCTGCTGGCCCACCCGCAGGTGGTGGCAGTGCGAGTGTCCACGCGCAAGCCCGACGTGTACGACGACTGCGACGCCGTAGGCGTCGAGGCCTTCAAGGCCAAGCCCTCCCTTTTACTGACCCCACCCGCACCATGACCCCTCCGGCATCGGGCCACCAGACCCTCTCCCTCACCGGCTTGCGTTTCAACGCCAACGTGGGCATCCTGGCGCACGAAAAGAATGCGCCCCAGCCCATCCAGGTGGACGCCGAACTGAGCCTGGGCAAGCAGCCCCTGGCCCCACGCGATGACGACATCCTGCATGTGCTCGACTACCGGCGCGTGCGCCAGATCATCATCGACGAGTGCACGGCAGAGCACGTGAACCTGTTGGAGACGCTGATCGGCAAGCTCTCGCACCGGCTCATGCAACTGCCCGGCGTGCTGGGTGTGCGCGTAAAAATTGCCAAACTCGAAATTTTTGGTGACTGCGAAGTCGCCATCCGCATGGACACAGGACAGTGGTGAACGCAATGAACGCAATGGATACCAGCGCCTGGACGGGCGAAGACGCCGCGGTGGCGGTGGCGCCAGCCCGCGCCCCGGCCGACTTCAAGATCGAGCGCGAAGCCCACAAGCTGGAAAAGCGCCTGTGCCGCGAGGTCGGCAAGGCCATCGTGCAATACAACATGATCGAGGAAGGCGACAAGGTCATGGTGTGCATGTCGGGCGGCAAGGACAGCTATGCCCTGCTCGACATTCTCATCAAGCTCAAGGCGCGCGCGCCGATCCACTTCGACCTGGTGGCGGTCAACCTCGACCAAAAGCAGCCGGGGTTTCCAGAGCATGTGCTGCCCGACTATTTGACGAGCACCGGCGTACCCTTCCACATCGAGAACGAGGACACCTACAGCATCGTCAAGCGCCTGATCCCTGAGGGCAAGACGACC
>JAGNPA010000286.1 GCA_017989885.1 Aquabacterium sp. | reverse complement strand
CCTGGGTGAGGGCGGCTTGCACCAGCTTCCACAGCGCCAGGTTGGAGTGGATGGCTTCCGAGCCGCCGCGCAGCACGCAGGCGTTGCCACTCTTGATGGCCAGCGACGCGGCCTCGATGGTGACGTTCGGACGGCTCTCGTAGATCATGCCGAACACGCCGATGGGCACGCGCATCTGGCCCACGCTGATGCCCGTGGGGCGGCGGCGCACGTTGGTGATCTCGCCGGTCGGGTCGGGCAGGGCGGCGACCTGTTCGCAGCTCTCGGCCATGGTCTCGATGACCTTGTCGGTCAGGCGCAGACGGTCGACCATGGGCGCGGCCAGGCCGTGGCGCTCGGCGGCCATCACGTCGGCCTCGTTGCGCGCCTTCAGCTCGCCCGCGTGGGTGCGGATCTGAGCGGCCAGGGCCAGCAAGGCGTTGTTCTTGGCTGCGGTGCTGGCTGCGGCCATGGTGGTGGCGGCCACGCGGGCGGCCTGGCCCACGGCCGTCATGTACTGGTCGACCGGCAGGTCAAGGGCGGAGGAGGTGGTCGCGGTGTTCATAAGGCAAGATTGTCGCAAACTCTGCTCACCATGCACCAGGTCATTCACATTCACCCTGACGCCCCCGTCAAACCACCGGAGGGCGCGCCGTGCAATGGCTGTGGGGTGTGTTGCCTGCTTGCGCCTTGTCCGGTGGGGATGGTGGTGAGCCGCAGTCGCCGTGGGCCGTGCGCGGCCCTGGTGTGGTCGGACACGGCAGGGCGCTATCACTGCGGCTTGATGTTGTCGGCCGGTGCCGGGCAGACCGAGGTGGCCTCGATGCCGTGGTGGCAGCGACCCGTGCGCGCCCTGGCCCTGCTTTGGGTGCGCCGGGTGATCTCGGCGGGCAGTGGCTGTGATGCCAGCCTGGAAGTGGAACGGCGCGCTTGAAGCTCAGCGCACGCCAAACATCATGGTGCGCGCCAGCAGGCGCTTGACGGGGCCCAGGCTTTGCACGGCCCCCAGGCCCAGGCCGCGCACGGTGGCCAGGATGGGTGCGGGCCAGGTGAAGCTGCGGGCCAGGAAGTCGGTGGAGGCCACCAGGGCCAGGCGGTCGGGCTGACGGCGGCGCTCGAATCGGCGCAGGGCACGCTGTACCTTCATCTGACGCGCGTCGTCGTCATCCACGGTGGACCAGGTCTGGTCTTTCAGGGCCGCCAGCAACTCGTGCACATCGCGCATGCCCAGGTTGAAGCCCTGGCCGGCCACAGGGTGCAGGGTTTGCGCGGCGTTGCCAATGCGCACCACCTGGCCCTCGCTGACCAGGCGGCGATGGGCGTTGAGGCCCAGCGGGAAGGCCTTGAGCGATGACATCTGTCGGAGGGGGCCGACCTCTTCATGGAAGATCGTATTGAGCAGGGTGAGGCGCTGGGCGTCGTTGAGCTCCAGCACCGGGTCGTCGGCCTGCTGCACGCACCACACCAGCGCAGCACGCCGGCCGATGGGGCCGCCGACTTGCACCTGGCCCGGAGGCAGGGGCAGCAAGGCGGCCGGGCCGGATGGGGTGAAGCGCTCATACGCCACACCCGGCGCACTGGCATCGTCCAGCAGCACCTGGCCGACCCAGGCCGTCTGTTCGTAGTCCCGGCTCACGCCCTCGGGCCAGTGCAGCTTGGGTTGATCGGCGAACACCCCGCCTTCGGCCACGATGGCCAGGTCAAACGATTCGGCGATGTCGGCGTCGATTTCCACGCCCTGGGGCAGGGGCTTGAAGCCGCGCACCGGGGTGCCAAAGCGCATCGCCAGGCGGTGCTCGTCGCTGCTCACGGCCTTGAGCCACGCGGCTTGCAGCGGGGCGACCAGGGTGCCATAGCTCACCACGGCGCCCAGTTGCGGCACGCCTTGCTCCTGGGCGCTGATGCGCACGGCGGGTTGCTGCGACCCCGGCCACAACACCGTGGGTTGCTGTTGTGACACATGCACCGCCTTGATCGGGGCACTGTGTCCGCTGGCTTCGATGGCGTCCCAGATGCCCATGCGGTGCAACTCCTGCACGGTGCCTTGGGACAGGGCCAGGGTGCGGGCGTCGGCGCGCACGTCCTTGTCGGCCGGGCGGGCATCGAACACCGTGATGCGCGCCGTGGGCAGCGCGCGAGCGGCCTGCAGGGCCAGGCTCAGCCCCGCCGGACCGGCGCCGATGATGGCGAGGCGCAGCTCGACCTCTGGCAGGGTGGTGGGTGCGTCGCAAGCGTGGGTGGCGGTCATGGGCAAACCTGAGGAGAAAAAGCTGGGTGCCCTTGTATTGTCCTGTGGAATATCGATGATGGGAAACCCATAGCCCTTCCTATAATCGCAGGTCTGCCCGTGACAGGGCGTTTCGTCTGCAACCCCGCGTGAGCACCTCTACCTCCCCCGCCAGCTACCGTACCCTCGCCGCGCCCGACATGGCCGAGGTCGATCAGGTCATCCATCGACGCCTGTCTTCGCAGGTCGCGCTGGTCAACCAGATTTCGCACTACATCGTCAATGCGGGTGGCAAGCGGGTGCGCCCGATGGTGCTGCTGCTGGTGGCGCGCGCCCTCGGTTGCAACAGCTCGCAGATGCACGAGCTGGCGGCGGTGGTGGAGTTCATCCACACCTCGACCCTGCTGCACGACGATGTGGTGGACGAGTCCGACCTGCGCCGCGGCCGCCAGACGGCCAATGCCATGTTCGGCAACGCGGCCAGCGTGCTGGTGGGCGACTTCCTGTACTCGCGCTCCTTCCAGATGATGGTCTCGACCGGTCGCATGCGCGTGATGGAAGTGCTGGCCGAAGCGACCAACGTGATCGCCGAGGGCGAGGTGCTGCAACTGGTCAACATGCACGACCCCGACATCTCGGTGGACGACTACCTGCGCGTGATCGAATACAAGACGGCCAAGCTGTTCGAGGCCAGCACTCGCCTGGGCGCTTTGATCAGCGACGCCTCGCCAGAAGTGGAAGAGGCCTGCGCCGCCTATGGCCGTGCGCTGGGCACCGCGTTTCAGCTGATCGACGACCTGCTGGACTACGAAGGCACCACGGCCGAGCTGGGCAAGAACATTGGCGACGATCTGCGTGAAGGCAAGCCCACCTTGCCGCTGCTGGCGGCCATGTCGCGCGGCACGCCCGAGCAGCGCGAGATGATCCGCAACGCCATCATCCACGGTGAGGTTGAGCGCATGCCCGACATCGTCGAGGTGGTGAAAGCGACCGGGGCGCTGCAGGTGACCCGTGAGGCCGCGCAGGCTCAGGTGGACGTGGCGAAAAAGTGTCTGGCCGCCTTGCCGCCTTCGGAGTGGCGTGAAGCTCTGCTAGAATTGTCGCTCGATTCGATTCACCGGTCTTCCTGATCGGTTGGCAGTCGGAATCTGAATCGGGGTGTAGCTTAGCCTGGTAGAGCGCTACGTTCGGGACGTAGAGGCCGGAGGTTCGAATCCTCTCACCCCGACCAA
>JAGNPA010000287.1 GCA_017989885.1 Aquabacterium sp. | reverse complement strand
TCCGGCTTGCCAAAAATCGCGCTGCCGGCCACAAATGTGTCGGCGCCCGCATCGGCGATGCGGCGGATGTTGTCCACCTTCACGCCGCCGTCGATCTCCAGGCGGATGTCGCGGCCGGACGCGTCGATGATCTTGCGCACCTTCTCGGCCTTGCGCAGCGTGCTGTCGATGAAGCTCTGGCCGCCGAAGCCGGGGTTCACGCTCATCAGCAGCACCACGTCGACCTTGTCGATGACGTACTCCAGCACCTCCACCGAGGCGGCGGGGTTGAACACCAGACCGGCCTGGCAGCCCTCGGCCTTGATGAGCTGCAGGGTGCGGTCCACGTGGGTGGAGGCATCGGGGTGGAAGGTGACGATGTCGGCGCCGGCCTTGGCAAAGGCCTGGGCCAGGGCGTCCACGGGTTGCACCATCAGGTGCACGTCGATGGGCACGGCCGTGCCATCGGCCTTGACGCTGTGCTTGCGCAGGGCTTCGCAGATCATCGGCCCGAAGGTGAGGTTGGGCACGTAATGGTTGTCCATCACGTCGAAGTGGATCCAGTCGGCGCCTGCATCGATCACGTTGCGAACCTCTTCGCCCAGGCGGGCGAAATCGGCAGAGAGGATGCTGGGGGCAATGCGGAAGGTGCGCGACATGGGGGTCTTTCTGTGAAGGGGTACGCCATTGTAGAAAGACAGCCCCAGGGATTGCCAGGACATGTCACAGAGTCCACGCCAAGGGATTGCCTAGAATGGGTTGCATGAGCAAAGCCCAATTCACCTGTGCCGTGGTTCCCCAGTACCTGGAGGACCAGAGCAATCCCGTGCGACACGAGTACGCCTTTGCCTACACGGTGACCATCGTCAACAGTGGAGACGTGCCAGCGCAGTTGATCGGCCGCCACTGGATCATCACCGATGCCACCGGCCGCACCGAAGAGGTGCGCGGCCTGGGCGTGGTCGGCCACCAGCCCCTGCTCAAACCCGGCGAGCGTTTCGAGTACACGAGCTGGACGCGCCTGGACACCCCTCACGGCGTGATGCAGGGCACCTACTTTTGCATGACCGATGCGGCCGAGGCCTTTGAGGCGCCGATCCCGGCCTTCACGCTGGCCCGCCAACAATCCCTGCACTGATTCTTGATGAAGCGACTTTCCCATATCGCCCAGCTGTGGCGACGGGGTCCCTGGTGGTCCCGTCCTGGACAGGACATTGAGCTGAAGACCCTGCTGGACGGGGCCGATCCCGAAGCGCCTCAGGCCGTGCGGCATCTTTGGCTGATCCGGGTGCTGGGCTGGGTGCGGCGGGCCGAACCCGTGCAAGGGACCCGTGCGCTGGTGGCCACGTTGCAACAGGATCCGGCGCGTCGCGCCCGTGTGGTCAGCATGCTGGCCAGCATCTGGCGCGATGGCGACGTGGCGGCGTTGCTGGCCGATTTCGGGTTCTCGCCGCGCACGTCTTTCCTGAATGAACTGGGCGAGCGCTTGCGTCGCCGCATGCTCCCGCTGAGCCCGGACACCGACGACCTGGGCACGCTGTTCAACCTGCTGTTCGACGACCCGGCCGACGCGCAATGGCTGGCCGAGCTCGATGAGCCCACCCTCCAGGCCGTGGGGGCCTTGTGGGCTGACGCCATGCTGGAGCTCGATCCGGAGCGCTGCAACGGGGCCGCCTGCCCGCTGGGTTGGCGTGAGCCCTTCCACGATGCCATGCTGTACCTGGCCACCCAGATCCGGGCGGCGGGGTTTTCTCCGGCGTTTCGCTCGCGCATGGGCGTGCGGGTGGACGTGGACTTCGATGCCAAGGCCTCGCAGAGAGAGGGGCAGGCGGTCGACGCCAGTGCACGGCACGCCTTCCGTCACCTGTCGCAGACGACCGAGCGGGTGCACGAGTTGGCGCTGGCCCATGCGCTGGAGGCAGGGCCGGATGCCCCGCCCTCGCCCGCCTTGCTGCAAGAAGCCCAGTACCTGCGGGCCCTGCTGGACACCTGTGCCAACGCCGCACGGGGTCTGCACGGTCACCTGGAGGTGCATGGCATTTCGCTGGACCTGGTGTTCCAGATCGACCAGTTGTGCGAGCGCTGCCGTCGCATGGAGCGCCTGCTGGAGGCGGTGTTGAGCCCCAAGCCCGGCCCGGTGCTGCGGCGCTTTTTGATCGAGTTGCTGCAGGTGAGCGAAGAGCGCCGCAGCATCCGCGCCCTGTTCACCCAGCACTATTCGATGCTGGCGCGCAAGGTGGCCGAGCGCAGCGCTGAAACCGGCGAGCACTACATCACCCGCACACGTGGCGAGTACCGCGAGATGCTGCGCAGCGCCGCGGGCGGTGGCGCCGTGATGGCGGTGACCACCTTCGTGAAGTTCATGATGCTGGCCCTTGGCTTGCCGCCGTTCTGGACCGGCATGGCGGCGGGCCTGAACTATGCGACCAGCTTTGTGGTGGTGCAGTGGCTGCATTTCACGGTGGCCACCAAGCAACCTGCCATGACGGCGCCGGCCATGGCGGCCAAGCTGGAGGACACCCGCAGCGAGGCGGGGGTGGAGGGGTTTGTCGACGAAGTGGCCCACCTGATCCGCTCCCAGATGGCCGGCATTCTGGGCAACCTGATGGTGGTGGCGCCTTTGGTGATCGCCGTGCAACTGTTGGCCTGGTGGGCCTTGGGGGCGCCCCTCATCACCGAGGAGAAGGCCCACTATGTGCTTGAGAGCATGACCCTGCTGGGCCCGACCCTGTGGTACGCGGCCTTCACGGGTGTGCTGCTGTTTGCCTCCAGCATCATCGCCGGCTGGGTCGAGAACTGGTTCGTCCTGCACCGCCTGGACAGCGCCCTGCGCTGGAACCCGCGCATCCGCGCCCGCCTGGGCGCCCACCGTGCCGCCCGCTGGTCGGTGTGGTGGCGCGAGAACATCTCGGGCCTGGCGGCCAACATCTCCCTGGGCTTCATGCTGGGCGTCGTGCCGGTGGTGGCCAGCTTCCTGGCCCTGCCGCTGGACATCCGCCACGTCACCCTGTCGGCCGGTCAAACGGCTGCTGCTGCCGCCACCCTGGGCTGGGACGTCGTGCACAACCCGCAACTGTGGTGGTGCGTGGCGGCCGTGCCGCTGACAGGTGTGCTCAATGTGGGCGTGAGTTTCGCGATGGCGCTGCGCGTGGCGGTGCGCTCGCGCGGTGTGCGTCTGGGCGACCGGGCCCGCCTGTGGCAGGCCATTCGCCGCCGCATGTGGCGTCAGCCCTTGAGCTTCTTGTTGCCGCCGCGGTCGTCGTCCTGATCCGCGTCCAGACCCGTCTCATCAGGGGGCAGCTCGCCTTGGCGGCGCCCTGAAAACATCGTCCACCAGACCAGTCCCACCAGCACGGCCAGGGCTGCAGCGGCTTCCAGCACAATCAACCACATGATCGTTCGTCCGTTTTCAAAGTTGAGGTGGGCCATCCCGGCTCTGATTGTAGGCAGCCTGATGGG
>JAGNPA010000037.1 GCA_017989885.1 Aquabacterium sp. | reverse complement strand
GGTCGGTGGCCGAGTCTTTGCAGCAGTCCGACCCGAATGTGCAGGTGGTCGGCTTCTTTGCCAGCCCCAATGAAAGCGAGATCACGGTGCCTGAGGTGCAGCGGGTGTCGGCCGGGCGCAGCCTGACGGATGTGGTGCGAGACCATGACGTCGACGAGATCGTGGTGGCCTTGACCGAGCGGCGTGGGGGCAGCATGCCCATGCGCGAGTTGCTCGATTGCAAGCTGCAGGGCGTGCGTGTGGTGGACATTGCCCGTCACTTCGAGCAAAAGCTCGGTCAGATTCGCCTGGACGCCATGTCGGCAGGCTATTTGATTTTTGGCGAAGGGTTCAACCAGGACTTCATCCGCACGCTCGTCAAGCGCTGCTTTGACATCGTGGGTGCCTTGGTGCTGATCCTGTTGAGTCTGCCGATCATGCTGATCGCCGCGCTGGCCATCCGCATCGACAGCCCCGGCCCCATCCTGTATCGCCAGGAACGGGTGGGCTTGCATGGCCGCATCTTTCACGTGGTCAAGTTTCGCAGCATGCGCACCGACGCCGAGAAGGACGGTGTGCCGCAGTGGGCCCAGGCTGGCGACAGCCGCGTGACCCGCGTCGGGCGCGTGATCCGCAAGGTGCGCATCGACGAGCTGCCTCAGTTGTTCAGCGTGCTCAAGGGCGACATGAGCCTGGTGGGGCCGCGTCCCGAGCGCCAGTATTTCGTCGAGCAGTTGACCCGTGACATTCCGTTTTACGCGGTGCGACACAGTGTGAAGCCTGGCGTGACGGGGTGGGCGCAAGTGCGCTATCACTACGCGGGCTCCCTGTCTGACACGACCGAGAAACTGCAGTACGACCTGTATTACGTCAAGAACCACTCCTTGTTTTTGGACTTTGTGATCCTGTTTGAAACCGTGGGTGTGGTGCTGACGGGCAAGGGCGCGCAGTAACCCCCATGCCATTGGACGCTGACCTGTTGATGGTTTCAGGGCAGGTGCTCGCAGGCCTGGCTTACCTGGTTTTGACACTGCGTCTGCTGTGGCAGCGTGGGCAGCAAACCGAGGGGCATCGGGCCATGCAGGCGATCTTGCCTGCGACCCTGGCCTCCGTGGTCTGGGCCTGGAGCGCGCCGTCCGTGCACCTGCTTCAGCTTGACGGTGTGTGGCACTGGCTGCCGCGCTGGCTGGACGTGGCGCGCTACGCCCTGTGGTTTGCGTTCGTGCTGCATCTGCTGGGTCAGGCCCGCAGCGATGGCGGCCACCGCAGCATGCTGGTGCGCCGCTTGACGTGGGTGGCGATCGCCTTGACGGTGGTGGCAGCCTTCACGCCGCACTTCATGCCCATGACGGTGCTGGCCGTCTTCGGTCTGGTCTTGATCGAGCAGCTGTTTCGCAACCTGCCCGCCGATGCGCGCTGGAGCGCCAAGCCCATCTGCCTGGGCCTGGCCGGCACCCTGCTGTTCGACGTGTACCTGTTTTCGGAAGCCGCCTTGTTCAACGGCGTGGACGAGGATGTGGCCGCCGCACGCGGTTTTGTCCATGCCTTGATGGTGCCGCTGCTGATTCTGCCCAGCGCGCGGCATCGCAACTGGATCTCCAAGATCCAGGTGTCCCGTCAGGTGGTGTTCCACTCGGCCACGCTGATGATGGCGGGGCTCTACCTGCTGTTCATCTCGTCGCTGGGCTACTACGTGCGCTACTTTGGCGGGCATTGGGGGCGGGTGCTGCAAGTGGCCCTGGTCTTCCTGGCCGTGGTGGCGCTGGTGGCGCTGGGGCTTTCGGGCACCTTGCGGGCGCGCGTGCGGGTGTGGTTGGGCAAGCACTTTTTGCGCTACCGCTACGACTACCGCGAGGAGTGGCTCAAGTTCACCCGCACCTTGACGAGTCACACCCAGCCCCAGGAACTCAGCCAGCACGTGATCCGTGGCCTGGCCGACATGGTGGAAAGCCCGGCGGGGGCCTTGTGGCTGCTCAACGCCGAACACACGCATTTCGTGCAGGTGGCGCGCTGGAACGTGCCGCAGTCCACCGCGATGGAGCCGCTGACCTCGGTGTTGGCGCAGTTCATGAAGCGCACGGGCTGGGTGATCGACATCAAGGAGTTTCAAAGCCAGCCGCAGCGCTATGAAGGGCTGAGCCTGCCCGACTGGCTGCAGGAGCTCAAGCAGGCCTGGCTGCTGGTGCCCTTGCCCATTGGCGGGGAGCAGTTGGGCTTTGTCTTGTTGGCCCAGCCGCGCACGGAGCTGGAACTCAACTGGGAAGTGACCGACCTGCTCAAGACGGCGGCGGCCCAGGCGGCGAGCTTCCTGGCGCAGATGCAGGCCACCGAGGCCTTGCTCGAATCGCGCAAGTTCGACGCCTTCAACCGCATGTCGGCGTTTGTGGTGCACGACCTCAAGAACATCGTCACCCAGTTGTCGCTGATGGTGAAGAACGCCAAGCGCCTGCAGCACAACCCCGAGTTCCAGGCCGACATGCTGATGACGGTCGAGAACTCGCTGGAGCGCATGAAGCAGCTGATGATGCAATTGCGCGAGGGGGCGGCGCCCTCGGGCGGCGCAGTTGGGGTGGACCTGGGGGCGATCGCCCAGGAATGGGCCAGATCTGCCGAGAGCCGTGGCCGCACCGTGCGGCTCGACCTGCAGCCCGAGGTGTTCACCCGTGGGCATGCTGAGAGGCTGAAACGCGTGGTGGGCCACCTCATTCAGAACGCTTTGGACGCGACCGAGCACCACGGTCATGACGTCTGGGTCAAGTCCCACCGATTTGGGAGCCATGCCAGCCTGCAGGTCGGTGACAATGGGGTGGGCATGAGCGACGAATTCGTGCAAACCCGATTGTTCAAACCCTTCCAGACGACGAAGGTCGCTGGCATGGGCATCGGGGCGTACGAGAGCCTGCAATACATACAAGAGTTGGGTGGCAAGATGACGGTCGAGAGCAAGGAAGGCGAGGGGACCCTCGTGACCTTGCTGCTCCCCGTGATGGACGTGGTGCAACCCGGCAACATACTCGGTGGAGACGGTGCATGAGCTCGGACAAGGCAAACACATTGCTGATCGTTGAAGACGATCTGGCCTTGCAAAAGCAGATCAAGTGGTCGTTGGATCAGTTCGAGTCGGTCACGGCCGACGATCGCCAAAGTGCCATGGTGCAGTTGCGCCGCTTTGTGCCGGCCGTGGTCACGATGGACCTGGGGCTGCCGCCGGACGCCGATTCGGTGTCCGAAGGCTTCAAGCTGCTGGAGCAGATTCTGGCGGCCGAGCCGGACACCAAGGTCATCGTGCTGACCGGGCAAAACGGCCAGGCCAACGCCCTCAAGGCCATCGCCATGGGCGCCTACGATTTCTTGGCCAAACCGTTTGAGCCCGAGGTGCTGGCGCTGACGGTCGAACGTGCCTTCCGCCTGGCCGAGTTGCAGGCGGAGAACCGCCGTCTGCAGAGCATGCAGACGCCCGACGCGCTGGCGGGCTTGATCACGAAAGACCCTGGCATGCTGCGCGTGTGCCGCACCATCGAGAAGGTGGCCAGCAGCAACGTCACCGTCATGTTGCTGGGCGAGAGTGGCACCGGCAAGGAAGTGCTGGCGCGTGGCCTGCACCAGAGCAGCGGCCGCAAGGCCAACAAGTTCGTGGCCATCAATTGCGCCGCCATTCCCGACAACCTGCTCGAAAGCGAGCTGTTTGGTTACGAAAAAGGCGCATTCACGGGTGCGGTCAAAACCACCGTCGGCAAGATCGAGACCGCGCATGGCGGCACCCTGATGCTCGACGAAATCGGTGACCTGCCGCTGCCCTTGCAATCGAAGCTGCTGCGCTTCTTGCAAGAGCGCGTGATCGAGCGCGTGGGTGGGCGTCAGGAGATCCCGGTGGATGTGCGCATCGTTTGCGCCACGCACCAGGACCTCAAGCAGTTGATCGCCGAGGGGCGCTTCCGCGAGGATCTGTTTTACCGCCTGGCCGAGATCGTGGTCGACATTCCGCCGATGCGTGATCGCGTGGGCGATGCGGCATTGTTGGCCCACGCCTTTGTCAAGCGCTTCTCGTCGGAGGGCGGGCGCAGCTCGCTGACGCTGTCGGCCGACGCCGTGCGCGCCATCGAGCAGCACACCTGGCCGGGCAACATCCGCGAGTTGGAGAACTGCATCAAGCGTGCCTGCATCATGGCCGACGGGCAGCAGATCACGGCCGATGACCTGGGCCTGGCTGCGGTCGAACACGACGATGCCGATCGCTCTTTCGACTTGCGCACCGTACGCGATGAGGCCGAGCGCAAGGCCGTGATCGCGGCCTTGGCGCGGGTGGACGGCAACGTCTTGCGCGCGGCCGAGTTGTTGGGGGTCAGTCGACCCACGCTGTATGACCTGATGCACCGCCTTGGCCTGAAGTAAGTCACTGTGTTCGAACTGGACCCTGATATGAAGCAAAAATCTTCCGTCTTCCGCACTCTGCCGGCCGCGCTGACTTTGACCTTGCTGCTGGCGGCGTGCAGTGGCAACGACCCTGCCAAGCTGATGCAGTCTGCCAAGGACTACATGGCGCAGAGCGACCATGCCGCCGCCATCATTCAGCTGAAGAATGCCCTGCAGGCCCAGCCTGACCTGGCCGAGGCACGGTTCCTGTTGGCCAAGGCCTTGCTGGCGACCGGCGATGTCTCAGGGGCCCAGACCGAGTTGAAGAAGGCGCAGGACGCTGGCTACGCACCAGAGCAACTTGTGCCGGTGATGGCACGTGTGATGCTCAGCCAGGGCGAGCACAAGAAGCTCACCGACACCCATGCGCAGACACGTCTGGCAGATCCTGCCGCACAGGCCGAGTTGCAGACCCTGTTGGCGGGCGCCTGGCTGGCACAGGGCAAGGCGGATCTGGCTCAGGCCAGCCTGGCCGATGCCTTGAAGCTCCAGCCCAATCATGTGCCAGCGCTGCTCTTGCAAGCGCGGATGACCGCGTCGGGCAAAGACTTGGATGGCGCACTGGCGCAGATCGATCAGATCCTCAAAGTGGCACCGCAAAGCGAAGAAGCCTACAAATTGCGAGGTGACATCCAGCTGTTTGGCAAGCAGCGTCCCGATGAGGCGCTGGCGTCGTACCGGCAGGCGGTCAAGGTCAAGCCCGGCTACAAGGATGCACAGGCCAGCGTCGTGCGCGTCCTGATGGCGCAGAACAAGCTGCCCGAGGCCACCACGGAACTGGAGGCGCTGAAAAAGATGGCGGCGACGGCGCCTTACACGCTGTACCTGCAGTCTCAGCTGGCGTTGAAACAGAAGGACATCAAGGGTGCGCGTGAAGCGGCGCAGTTGCTGCTGCGCGCCACCCCGAACAATCCGCAAGCCCTGGAGCTGGCGGGCACCATCGAAGCCCAGTCCAATGCCCTGGTTCAGGCGGAATCCATGCTGGCAAAGGCACTGGCGGCAGCCCCCGAATTGAAGCTGGCGCGCCGCATGCTGGTCATGACCTACTTGCGCATGGGGCAGGTTGACAAAGCGATTGCCACCTTGCCGGCCAATCTCGATGAGATCGACAACGACCCCGCCATGCTGTCCGTGGCCGGGCAGGCCTACATGGTGCACGGCGACCAGGAGCGGGCCCAGCGCTACTTTGCCAAGGCATCGGAGCTGGATCCAAAGGATCCGTTGAAGCGCACCTCGCTGGCAGTGAGTAAATTGGCCGCAGGTCAGACCGATGCCGGTTTCAGCGAGCTGCAGGATATTGCGGCCAGCGACACCGGGGTGGTGGCCGACATGGCCATGATCAACGTGCTGGCCCGCCAAGGCAAACTGGACGAGGCTTTGAAGGCCATTGAGCAGTTGCAGAAAAAGCGTCCGCCAGAAGACCCGATTCCCAGCCATCTGCGCGCGCAGGTCCTGATGAAGAAGGGTGACGCGGCTGGGGCCCGCAAGGCCCTGGAGCATTCGCTCGAGGTGTCGCCAGACTTCTTCCCGGCGATCGGCGCGCTGTCTGAGCTGGACCTGGCGCAAAAGCAGCCTGAAGCGGCCCAGAAGCGCTTCGAGGCCCTGCTGGCCCGCAAACCGGACAGCGTGCAGGCCGTCCTGGGGCTGGCCCGCGTGAAGACGCTGCGGGGTGCCAACAAGGATGAGATTGCCGGCCTGCTGCGCAAGGCGGTTGAAGTGGCGCCGAACGAGGTGCTGCCGCGTCAGATTCTGGTGGCGCACCATCTGCGCAATCAGGAGCCCAAGGTGGCCTTGACGGCCGCCCAGAACGCCGTCGCAGCGCTGCCCAAGAGCCCCGAGTTGCTGGACAGCCTGGGCCAGGCCCAGGTGGCGGCGAAGGAGTTCAACCAGGCCATCAGCAGCTACGGCAAGATGGCCTCGATGCAGCCTCAGTCCACGCTCCCGCACTTGCGCATGGCGGGGGTCTACATGGCCAACAAGGATGCGGCCAGCGCGGCCCAGAGCCTGCGCAAGGCCCTGGAGATTCAGCCCAATTTGCTGGCTGCACAGCAGGGTCTGACCGAGCTGGCGGTGCGCGGCAACCGTGTGCCCGATGCTCTGGCCATGGTCAAGGAGATCCAGACCCAACGTCCGCAAGAGGCGATCGGTTTTGCGCTGGAGGGCGAGGTGCAGGCGGCTGCTCGGAACTGGGCGGCGGCGATCCCGGCGTATGAAAAGGCCTTGAAGCTGGCGCCCAATGCCTCGGATCTGGCCGTCAAGCTGCACTCGGTGCAACTGGTGGCACAGAAAAAGCGCGAGGCCGATGCCCTGGCCGCTTCGTGGCTGCGCACTCATCCCAAGGATGTGACGTTCATCCTCTACATGGGCGACCGTGCGGTGGCTGGCAACGACCTCAACGCGGCCGCGGGCCATTATCAGAAGGCGCTGGACCTGCAACCGAACAACCCGCTCACCCTCAACAACCTGGCCTGGGTGGCCGGCAAGCAGGGGCGCAAAGATGCCCTGAGCCTGGTGGAGAAGGCCGACAAGCTGGCGCCCAACAACCCGGCGATTCTTGACACCTGGGCGATGCTGCTGGCGTCTGAGAAGAACTTCAAGCAGGCGGTCGAGGTGCAGAAACGCGCCTTGCAAATTCAGCCTGATGCCGCTCTGTACAAGTTCAATCTGGCGCAGATTCAAGTTCAGGCCGGCGATAAGGCGGGTGCGAAGGCGAACTTGCAGGCCCTCAAGCAGTTGGGTGACAAGTTCAACCGCCAGGCAGAAGTCGACAAGTTGCTTCAGTCACTGTGACGTGTCGATATTTTTGACAGCGCTGCATCAGATTCGTCGAAGTGCAGCCGGTCGTTTGTCAACTCGCCAACAAATCAAGCACTTGCCGAAGCTTCTGTCTTCCGGTACGAAAATTGCATGTTGTGAGGCAACTTTCGGCACCTGACACAGCTTTTGTCTGGTGACACGACACATACATCGAGATCAAGGGGTACTCCATGTCAGATCAGCAAAACGAGCGCACATCGGCCACCGACGTGGACGTGCCGCCCGCTGGGCTCAACACCAGCCGACGCAAGTTGGTGCGTGCCGGTCTGGCTGCGGCGCCAGTGGTGGCAGCGTTCAAGACCAACATGGTGTTGGCTTCGGGTACCGATCAGGTGGTGTGCCCGTCTACCTTTGCCTCGTTCAAGAACAACGGCCACATGTGCAGTGTGACGGCCCCCAAACGTTCAAGTGGGCGTTGCGTACCCATGGACAAATGCAATGTCAAAGGCGGAACTCGGCACAACACACGCAAGTTCGGTTTGGGCACCGAAAAGAATGGTCGTGCGGGGTGCGGCTTCCGTCACGTCTATCAGGAGGACTACCACGACAAGCAGTTGTGGGAGTTGTGCGCCAAGAACTACGGTGGGCAGAATGACAAGAATGGCTGGGGCGGTGGTCGCCGTGATCCGGGCCGTGATGAGTTGGCGCGTTATGTGTCAGCCGCCTACATTTCTTGCTTGCAATACGGTAGCAGCGCCTTCTTGAGCGAGAATCAATGCAAGACGATCTGGGAAAACAACGGGGTGTGGTCTCCCAAGGTGGGTGGCAAGCCCTGGTCGCGCGACGAAACGATCGAGTATTTTGAAATGTGTTATGGCGTCAAGAGCTTTGACAAGTGCCTGACCAGCCGAGGGTGAGCCGAGTTGTCACGTGTCTGATGTGAAAGCGTTGTACGCCTTCGATGCGGGTCGTTATGCCGTTCGAGCCTGGCCAGATCAAGGTGGGGTGGTGTACGACGATGCGGATGCCACCCTGTACGAGGTGTCACCGCTGGCTTGTGAGGTGCTGACATTGCTTCATGGGCAGCCTGCGAGAACTGCGGCCCATTTGGTCCGGTCTCTGATTGGTGAGGCACCCGACGAAGAAGAAGTGCGCTTGATGGAGGAGATGCTGGGCCAACTCGTGTATTTGGGTGTGTTGACGTGTCCATCTCCATCTCCATGAGTGGCTTGACGGTAGAGAGCCATTCACTGGCTGAGTTGTCACGGCATCTGAAGACCACTGGGCTGTTTTTGGCCATTGGCCCTTTGGTGGTTCATGTTCGCAGCGCGATCCCGATCGTGGCCGAGGGCATCCACAGGATGTACGCACAGCATGCATGTTGGACGCAAGAGGGGCAATTTTCCGACTTCCATGTTCATGTGTATGCCCGACGCAAAGCATGGCGTCCCGTGTGTGTTTTCGAGGTGGATGGACTGCAACCCTTCACCCCGCTGGCGTACGGTGAGGCCTATGCGTTTTTCGAATGGGGCCTGAACTGGTGTGTCAGTGGTTATTGCCATCACTGGCTCAGCATTCATGCCGCTGTCCTTGAGCGCAGTGGGCGGGCAGTGATCCTTCCTGCTCCGCCAGGCTCGGGCAAGAGCACCTTGTGTGCAGCCTTGATGTGGCATGGCTGGCGGCTTCTGTCTGACGAGATGGCGTTGATGGACCCGGTCACGGGGCGCTTGACGGCGTTTCCTCGGCCGGTCAGTTTGAAAAATGCGTCGATCGACATCCTTCGGCATCGTTTCCCACAGGCGGTGCTGGGGCCCTTGGCGCATGACACCCTCAAGGGCACCGTCTGTCATATGAGGATCTCCGAGGACAGTCACGCCCGCGCCAACGAGCCGGCTGAGCCGGGCTGGATCGTGTTTCCGAAGTACGTTGCCGGGGCAGCGTTGACACTGACGCCGCACACCAAACCCTCAGGCTTGCTGAATCTGCATCGCAACAGTTTCAATCACCACGTACACGGGCGACAGGGTTTCGAGACCTTGGCCGATGTGGTGGATCGGTGCGGGGTCTACGACCTCAGTTACAGCAGTCTGGATGAAGCGATGGCTTGTTTTGACGAGTTGGCAGCATGACGTTGGGAGCACCCCGTGCGATGTCCTTGTTGCAGCAGGCCTTGAGGCATCCGGCTGCATTGACCTCGTTCAATGGGCGTGATTGGGATCACCTGATCCGGCTGCTGCGTGTGGCCGACCTCACGGCCAGAGTGGCCCACGTGGCCCAGCAAGCCCAGGTGTGGGAGGCGCTACCCGAAGCGCCTCGTCGCTACCTGGCTTCGGGGCTTCATTTGGCGCAACGCCAGCAGCGTGAGTTGCGATTTGAGCTGCGCGAGCTGGATGCCACACTGGCGGGCCAGGGGCAGCCGGTCCTTCTGCTGAAGGGGGCGGCGTATGTGGCAGCGGCTAGCGATGCTGCCCAAGGGCGGATGGTGTCGGATGTGGATGTGCTGGTGCGGCAGGACTCGCTCGACGAGGTTGAGTCGACCCTGATAAAGGCGGGCTGGATCAGCACGGCGACCTCCGACTATGACCAGCGTTACTACCGTACCTGGATGCACGAGTTGCCGCCGATGACCCACATCAAACGCGGTACGGTGCTGGACGTGCATCACGCGATCATGCCGCTGTCTGCACGTGTGCTCCCCAGCTCGGCCTTGTTGTTGCAGGCTGCGCGCCCTTTGCCAGGCTTTGCATGCCTTCACGTGCTCGCGCCGGTGGACCAGGTCCTGCACAGCGCGACCCACCTGATGCACGAGGGGGAGTTTCAGCTAGGCATGCGCGGCCTGGTTGACCTGGACGCCTTGTTGCGCGAACATGGCTCGGCGTCTGATTTCTGGCCACATCTGGTGGCACGCGCCAGCGCCTTGCAGCTCACGCGCCCCTTGTTCTATGCCTTGCGGTATGTGGGCATGATGTTGGGCACCGTGGTGCCGCAGGAGGTGCTGACCGAGTTGGACCAGGCGCCGGGCGCGCGTCCGGGGGCGTGGCGCCTGAAGTGGATGGACGCGATGTTCACGCGGGTGTTGTGCCCGCCGCACCCTTTGGTGGCCGACCGCTGGACGCCGCTGGCACGTGGTTTTCTCTACCTGCGCGGTCACTGGCTGCGGATGCCGCCTGGCCTCTTGACGGTGCACCTGTTGCGCAAGCTGTGGTTGTCGCAGCCCCAAGGAGCTTGAATGTCGATTCGCACGAAATGGGCACCCTGGGGGCGGCAGATGCTGCTGTGTACGCTGGTGGCGTGGAGCGCTTCAGCGAC